>NZ_CP039457.1:0-90000 GCF_004843545.1 Streptococcus pasteurianus
ATGACTGAAAATGAACAAATCTTTTGGAGTAGGGTTCTGGAATTAGCAAAAAGCCAACTAAAACAAGCAACGTATGAATTTTTTGTTTTAGATGCTCGTTTGATTCAAATTGAGCAAAATACGGCTACCATTTATTTAGACCCTATGAAAGAGTTGTTTTGGGATAAAAATCTTAAACCAATTATTTTGACGGCTGGTTTTGAGGTTTATAATGCTGAAATTGTTGTCAACTATGTCTTTGAAGAAGATTTAGCCAATCAAACAGAAATAATGACCACTTCACAAGCTGTTCCAACAACTCAAAAAAACACTTTGCCCCTAGTTGATTCTGATTTAAATACCAAATATACCTTTGATAACTTCGTACAAGGTGATGAAAACCGTTGGGCATTTTCTGCGTCTTACGCCGTTGCAGACGCTCCAGGAACAACTTACAATCCTCTTTTTATTTGGGGAGGACCTGGGTTGGGAAAAACTCACTTGCTCAATGCCATTGGTAATGCGGTTTTGCAAAATAATCCCAATGCACGTGTAAAGTATATTACTGCTGAAAATTTCATCAATGAATTTGTTATTCATATCCGTTTGGACACAATGGAAGAGTTAAAGGAAAAATTCCGCAATCTTGATGTTTTACTAATTGATGATATTCAATCCCTAGCTAAGAAAACATTGTCTGGGACACAGGAAGAATTTTTCAATACTTTCAATGCTCTTTATGATAATAACAAGCAAATTGTACTGACAAGTGACCGTACACCTGACCATCTGGACAACCTGGAACAACGTCTGGTCACGCGCTTCAAATGGGGCTTGACAATTAATATCACTCCCCCTGATTTTGAAACACGTGTTGCCATTTTAACGAATAAAACGCAAGAATATAATTATATTTTTCCGCAAGATACCATTGAGTATTTAGCAGGACAATTTGATTCCAACGTTCGTGACCTTGAGGGAGCTTTAAAAGATATTAGCCTAGTTGCTAGCATTAAAAAGATTGAAACCATTACAGTTGATGTCGCAGCAGAAGCGATTCGCGCTCGTAAGCAAGACGATCCAAAAATGACAGTCATCCCAATTGATGAAATCCAAAGCCAAGTTGGAAAATTCTATGGCGTTACTGTTAAAGAAATCAAGGCAACCAAACGGACACAAGATATTGTTTTAGCGCGCCAAGTAGCTATGTATCTCGCACGTGAAATGACTGATAACTCACTTCCAAAAATCGGGAAAGAATTTGGCGGTCGCGACCATTCAACAGTCTTACATGCCTATAATAAAATCAAAAATATGTTAGCTCAAGATGACAGTTTACGTATTGAAATTGAAACCATAAAAAATAAGATAAAATAGGTTTTGTGGATAACCAATAAAATCCACAGCAACTTATCCACAGGTTGTTAACAACTCTTTTCGCGCGATGCCCGTGCGATTTCAGGACTTATCAACAGTATAAACAAGACCTACTACTACTACTAATTTAATACTTAATAACTAAAGGAGTTTTCCTATGATTAAATTCTCAATTAATAAATCTTTCTTTCTTCAAGCATTGAATGCAACCAAGAGAGCTATTTCGACTAAAAATGCGATTCCTGTTTTATCAACAATTAAAATTGAAGTTCAAAATAGTAACATTACATTAACTGGTTCTAACGGACAAATTTCAATCGAAAATACTATTCCAACTTCTAATGAAAATGCAGGTTTGCTGATTACTTCAACTGGTGCTGTACTATTAGAAGCAAACTTCTTTATTAATATCGTTTCAAGTCTTCCAGATGTGACATTGGATTTTGAAGAAATTGAACACCATCAAATTGTTCTAACAAGTGGTAAATCAGAAATTACCTTAAAAGGAAAAGATGTTGATCTTTACCCTCGTCTTCAAGAAATGGCTACTGAAAATCCTTTAGTTTTGGAAACAAAACTATTGAAATCTATCATTGCTGAAACAGCCTTTGCAGCAAGTCTTCAAGAAAGCCGTCCAATCTTGACTGGTGTTCACATGGTTCTTAGTGACCACAAAGACTTTAAAGCAGTCGCAACTGATTCTCACCGTATGAGCCAACGTAAATTAACTTTGGAAAATACTTCAAATGATTTCAACGTTGTTATTCCAAGTAAATCTTTACGTGAATTTGCAGCTGTATTTACAGATGATATTGAAACGGTAGAAGTTTTCTTCTCTGATAGCCAAATGCTCTTTAGAAGTGACTACATTAGCTTCTATACACGACTTTTAGAAGGAAATTATCCAGATACTGACCGCTTGTTGACAAATGCTTTTGAAACAGAAGTGACATTTAATACCAATGCACTTCGTTCAGCAATGGAACGTGCTCACTTGATTTCAAATGCAACACAAAATGGTACTGTTAAACTTGAAATTGCTAATAATAGCGTTTCTGCTCACGTTAACTCACCTGAGGTCGGTAAAGTTAACGAAGAATTGGATACTATTGACCAATCAGGCAATGATTTGACAATCAGCTTTAACCCAACTTATCTGATTGAAGCTCTTAAAGCCTTGAAGAGTGAAACAGTTGTTATTCGCTTTATTTCACCAGTGCGTCCATTTACTTTAATGCCAGGTGATGATGCTGAGAACTTTATTCAATTAATCACTCCAGTTCGTACAAACTAAAAATCTTTAAGAAAAATTTAAGGAAGAATTTATACACTATAAACATCCTAAAACTTTTCTTTTTCATAATCTCCAGCGAGAACACTGTTTATGCGGTGTTCTCGCTTTTTATGGTATAATATCTATTAATATGACGCTTTATATTATTGCTAATCCCCATGCAGGAAATCATGGGGCAAAACAAGTTATCAGTGATATTGAAAAACATCATACATCAGATATTTGCACTTTATTAACACGCTATAAAAACGATGAATTACATCAAGTTGAGAAACTGCTAAAAACATTTGACCCAGAAAAAGATAAGCTTCTGATTGTCGGAGGCGATGGGACATTATCAAAAGTTCTCTATCATTTGCCAGCAAATCTTCCATTTGCCTATTATCCTGTCGGATCTGGTAATGATTTTGCGCGTGCTCTTGGTATAGTACCGAACTTAGATACATTATTAGTCTCGTTAACAAATCAACCTAAAGGAATTACGGTTTACAGTTATCAAGAATGTTTAGTATTAAATAGCTTAGATTTAGGATTTGCAGCATGGGTTGTTAATCAAGCTACTAATTCAACGTTAAAAACTGTGCTTAATAAATGCCACCTTGGGAAATTGACTTATGTTGCAATCGCTATTCAATTTTTATTAAAAAATCCCCTCCAAGCTTCTGTGAGTTTGGAAAGTTCGGAAGGAGATAACTTAATATTAAATGATCATTTCTTTTTTTCACTAGCTAATAATACTTATTTTGGTGGGGGTATCATGATTTGGCCAACAGCGACTGTTCATTCTGAGAATTTGGAGTGTGTTTATGCCAAAGGAGAAACTTTTTTCCAACGATTAACGGTACTGTTGTCTTTGGTTCTTAAAAGACATGAGAAATCGTCTTACTTAAATCATTGTTCGTTAAAACAGGTTACGGTTAATTTTCCAAAAGAGAGTTTAATTGAAATTGATGGTGAAATTGTATCATTGAATGAAATTACTTTATCATCACAAAAACGCTATATTTATTTGTAAAAGGAGAAACGATGTACGAACTTGGAAGTCACGTTGAAATGAAAAAGCCCCATGCTTGTAGGATAAAAGCTACTGGAAAAAAAGCCAATGAATGGGAAGTCATTCGAATTGGGGCTGATATTAAAATTCGTTGCACAAACTGCGACCATATCGTCATGATGAGCCGCCACGACTTTGAACGCAAATTAAAGAAAGTTTTGTCATAAACTAAAAATAATCAATAATCATACTTAACTCAATTTTTATGGCTAATAGCGCTTGCTATATAGTAGAAATGCTTGTTTAATGCTGAGTTTTTCTGCTATAATAGGTATGATTGAATAATTTAAACGGAGACTTATAAAATATGGCTTTAACAGCAGGTATTGTTGGTTTACCAAATGTTGGAAAATCAACTCTTTTTAATGCGATTACAAAGGCAGGTGCGGAAGCTGCTAACTATCCTTTCGCGACAATCGACCCTAACGTTGGTATGGTAGAAGTGCCAGATGAACGTTTACAAAAATTGACTGAACTTATCACACCTAAAAAAACAGTTCCAACAACCTTTGAATTTACTGATATTGCGGGTATCGTAAAAGGTGCTTCACGTGGTGAAGGTCTTGGTAATAAATTCCTTGCTAACATTCGTGAAGTAGATGCTATCGTTCATGTTGTTCGTGCTTTTGATGATGAAAATGTTATGCGTGAGCAAGGACGTGAGGATGCTTTTGTTGACCCACTTGCAGATATTGACACAATTAACTTAGAATTGATTCTTGCTGACTTGGAATCTGTTAATAAACGTTATGCGCGTGTAGAAAAAGTGGCACGTACTCAAAAAGATAAAGATTCTATCGCAGAATTTAGCGTTCTTCAAAAAATTAAACCAGTCCTTGAGGATGGAAAATCAGCACGTACGGTTGACTTTACAGAAGAAGAACAAAAAATTGTTAAACAATTGTTCCTTTTGACAACAAAACCAGTACTTTACGTTGCAAATGTTGATGAAGATAAAGTAGCTAATCCAGACGATATCGAATACGTAAAACAAATTCGTGAATTTGCTGCAACTGAAAATGCAGAAGTTGTTGTTATCTCAGCGCGTGCCGAAGAAGAAATCTCTGAACTTGATGATGAAGATAAAGCATTATTCCTTGAAGACCTTGGTTTAACAGAATCTGGTGTTGATAAATTGACACGTGCAGCTTATCACTTGCTCGGTCTTGGCACTTACTTTACAGCAGGTGAAAAAGAAGTTCGTGCATGGACATTTAAACGCGGTATCAAGGCTCCTCAAGCAGCTGGTATCATTCACTCTGACTTTGAACGTGGGTTTATCCGTGCGATTACAATGTCTTACGATGACTTAATCAATTATGGTTCTGAAAAAGCTGTCAAAGAAGCAGGTCGTCTTCGTGAAGAAGGGAAAGATTATGTGGTTCAAGATGGTGATATCATGGAATTCCGCTTTAACGTATAAGCAAAATTAATTAAATATTGCCGAGGTTGGAAAAAAGTTTTTCCAGCCCTTTTGGCATTTATTGGAAAGGAAAATTAATGGTAAAAATGATTGTTGGTCTGGGAAATCCAGGCAGTAAATATCACGAAACAAGGCATAATATTGGTTTTATGGCAATTGATCGCCTTGCTAAGGTTTTCAATGTCACATTTTCAGAGGAAAAGAATTTTAAAGCAGAAGTTGGTTCTTGTTTTGTCAACGGAGAAAAAGTTTATCTAGTCAAACCAACCACTTTTATGAACAATTCAGGTATCGCTATTCATGCTTTGTTGACGTATTATAATATTGATATTAAAGATTTCTTGGTGATTTACGATGATTTAGATATGGAAGTGGGTCGTATTCGCCTACGTCAAAAAGGCTCTGCTGGTGGGCATAATGGCATAAAATCTATCATTGCACACACTGGAACGCAGGCATTTGACCGTATTAAAGTTGGTATTGGACGTCCGAAGCAAGGCCGTTCGGTAGTTGACCATGTTCTTGGAAAATTTGACCAAGATGATTATATTACAGTTACTAATACACTTGAAAAGGTTAATGAAGCTGTTCAATTTTATTTACAGGAAGCAGATTTTGTAAAAACCATGCAAAAATTTAATGGGTAAGTCTATGAATATTATTGATTTATTTAGCCAAAATAAGATTATTCAAACATGGCATAGCGACGTGGCTAATCTTGGTAGGCAACTGATTATGGGCTTATCAGGTTCTAGCAGAGCTCTTGCCATTGCTTCTGCTTATCAGGCTAATGAGGAAAAAATAGTTGTCATCACCTCAACACAAAATGAAGTTGAAAAATTGGCTAGTGATTTATCTAGCTTGATTGGTGAGGACAAGGTTTATACTTTTTTTGCGGATGATGTTGCGGCGGCAGAGTTTATTTTTGCCTCGATGGATAAGGCACACTCACGCCTAGAAGTTTTAAATTTTTTACAAGATAATAAGCAATCTGGTATCTTAATTACAAGTTTAGTGGGAGCCCGTGTTTTACTACCAAATCCTGAAATTTATGCTGAAAGTCAGCTAAATTTTGTTGTCGGTGAGGATTACAACATTGACAAGGTTGTAAAGGTACTGTCAAATGTCGGTTACCAAAAAGTATCACAGGTTCGTAATCCAGGCGAATTTAGTCGGCGTGGTGATATCGTTGATATTTATGAGATGACCGCTGACTATCCTTATCGTTTAGAGTTCTTTGGTGATGAAGTTGATGGCATTCGTCAGTTTGATGCAGAAACCCAAAAATCACTTAGTAATATTGAGCAGGTAACCATTTCCCCAGCTGATGAGCTCATTTTATCGGAAGAAGATTTTGCTAGAGCTAGTAAGGCATTTGAGACGTTTTTAGAGACTGCTAAAGATGAACAGCAGGCTTATTTAAGTGAGCTTTATGCTGCAACTCAGGAACAGTATAAGCATCAAGATATTAGACGTTTCTTATCACTCTTTTATGCGAAGGAATGGACGTTACTTGATTACATTCCTAAGGGAACACCAGTCTTTTTTGATGATTTTCAAAAGCTAGTTGACCGCAATGCTAAGTTTGATTTGGAAGTTGCAAACTTATTGACAGAAGATTTACAACGTGGTAAAGCAGTGTCAAGTTTGGTTTACTTCGCTGATATTTATAAAGACTTACGTCAATATCAGCCAGCAACGTTCTTTTCTAATTTTCATAAAGGATTAGGTAATCTTAAATTTGATAAACTTCATAATTTTACACAATATCCAATGCAAGAATTTTTCAATCAATTTCCGTTATTGATTGATGAAGTTAATCGTTATCAAAAATCTAAAGCGACCGTTTTAATTCAAGCAGATTCGGAACATGGTTTAGAACGTTTACAGGAGAATTTACATGAATATGGCTTGGAATTACCTGTGGTTGCTACAGATGATTTACAAGCACAACAAGCTCAGCTAGTCGTTGGCAATTTATCAAATGGCTTTTATTTTGCTGATGAGAAAATTGTTCTCATTACCGAGCACGAAATTTACCATAAGAAAATTAAGCGCCGTATTCGTCGTTCAAATATTAGCAATGCCGAACGTTTGAAAGACTACAATGAATTGTCAAAAGGTGATTATGTGGTTCACCATGTTCATGGTATTGGTAAATTTTTAGGAATTGAAACAATTGAAATCCATGGTGTGCACCGCGATTATTTGACCATTCAATATCAAGGCTCTTCAACAATTTCATTGCCAGTAGAGCAAATTGAAAGTTTATCAAAATACGTTTCTGCAGATGGCAAGGAACCTAAAATCAATAAATTAAATGATGGTCGTTTCCAAAAGACCAAACAAAAGGTTTCTAAGCAAGTTGAGGACATTGCGGATGATTTGTTGAAATTGTATGCGGAACGTAGTCAGCTAAAAGGTTTTGCTTTTTCACCAGACGATGATTTGCAGCGGGAATTTGACGAAGATTTTGCTTTTGTAGAAACAGAGGACCAACTTCGCTCTATCAAGGAAATTAAGAACGACATGGAAGAAGATAAGCCAATGGATCGCTTATTGGTTGGGGATGTTGGCTTTGGTAAAACAGAAGTTGCGATGCGCGCCGCTTTTAAAGCTGTTAAAGACCATAAACAAGTAGCTGTCTTAGTGCCAACAACTGTTCTTGCTCAACAACACTACACAAATTTCTCAGAGCGTTTTGAAAATTATCCTGTTACAGTTGATGTGCTTAGTCGTTTTCGTAGCAAAAAAGAACAAAATGACACCCTAGACAAGTTGAAAAAAGGTCAAGTTGATATCATTATTGGTACTCATCGTCTGCTATCTAAAGATGTTGATTTTGCTGATTTAGGTTTGATTATTATTGATGAGGAGCAACGTTTTGGCGTTAAGCACAAAGAAAAATTAAAAGAGCTTAAGACTAAAGTTGATGTATTGACCTTGACAGCGACTCCAATTCCACGAACCCTTCACATATCAATGTTGGGAATTCGCGACCTATCAGTTATTGAAACGCCACCGACTAACCGTTACCCTGTTCAAACTTACGTTTTGGAAACTAATCCTGGTCTGATTCGTGAGGCTATCATTCGTGAAATTGACCGTGGCGGACAAGTTTTCTATGTTTACAATAGGGTGGACACCATTGACCAAAAAGTGTCAGAATTGCAAGAGTTGGTTCCTGAAGCAAGTATTGGTTTTGTTCATGGTCAGATGAGTGAAATTCAACTTGAAAATACGCTCATGGACTTTATTGACGGTGTTTACGATGTTCTGGTTGCGACAACTATCATTGAAACAGGTGTTGATATTTCTAATGTTAATACTTTATTTATCGAAAATGCAGACCACATGGGCTTGTCAACTTTGTATCAACTTCGTGGACGTGTTGGGCGTTCTAATCGAATTGCTTACGCCTACCTCATGTACCACCCAGACAAGATTTTGACAGAGGTCTCTGAAAAACGTTTAGATGCCATTAAAGGCTTTACAGAATTAGGTTCTGGTTTCAAAATTGCCATGCGTGATTTGTCCATTCGTGGTGCAGGAAATATTCTTGGCGCCTCACAAAGTGGTTTTATTGACTCTGTTGGTTTTGAAATGTATTCGCAGTTACTAGAAGAGGCTATCGCTAAGAAACAAGGCAAATCTCAAGCGCGCCGTAAGAGCAATGCGGAGATGAATTTACAAATTGATGCCTATTTACCAAGCGAATATATTAACGATGAACGTCAAAAAATTGAAATTTACAAACGTATTCGTGAAATTGAAAGTCAGAAAGATTATCAAAGTTTACAAGATGAGTTAATTGACCGTTTTGGCGAATACCCAGACCAAGTCGCCTACTTACTTGAAATTGGCTTGGTTAAAGCTTATATGGACAATGCTTTCACAGAACTTGTGGAACGTAAAGATAACAATCTATTAGTACGTTTTGAAAAAGCTTCGCTGCAACATTACTTGACACAAGATTATTTTGAAGCTCTTTCAAAAACAAACTTGAAAGCCCGTATTGGCGAAAATCAAGGTAAAATTGAAATTACTTTTAATATCCGTGATAAAAAAGATTATGAGATTTTAGAAGAACTTCAGAATTTCGGTAAAATGCTAGCTGAAATCAAATCCAGAAAAATTGAAAAGGACTAGTTGTCAAAGCCTTTTGTCAGTAGAAAGTTAGTATATCAAAGAGATTTTATGGTAAACTTTTTGATAAAGTCTAGACTGGAATTATCAAGGAGGTCAAAATGGAACTTGAATACAGATTAGTTGAATTGAGAAAGAAAAAAATCTCTCCCAATAAGAATTAGCAGAAAAGCTCTATGTTTCACGTCAAACAATTTCTAATTGGGAACGAGGTGTTTCCCAAACAAAAAGATATTAAGAAACAGCCCATGTTTACCTGCTTGCAAACAAAAGAATATTGCTACTAGACTAAGAGATACTACATAAGTGTGTTGGTATCTCTTTTTTGTTGCCGTGAAACAGCAGACTATTTCATTTCTGCTTGATTACCTTAAAACTTATTAGTCTATGGTTTGTCAAGGGCTTGTTGCGTGAGAAATGCTGAATATCACCCTTTACAAAACATAGGCTGATAAGTAACTTTTCAAAAGCAGAAAAGAAATGGCAATGCTTATAACAATATGATATAATGCAGATGAAGACAAAAAAGGAATTTGTCGAGCTGGTTAGTTCGAGATAATTTTGAGTTTGTTAAGATGTGGTGCACTTGATGGAATCACAGGTACGACATCATATTATGGAGGATGAAATAGATGATAGGTTTGATTGTTGCGAGGTCAAAGAATAATGTTATAGGCAAGAATGGTAATATACCATGGAAAATAAAGGGAGAACAAAAGCAATTTAGAGAGTTAACAACGGGTAATGTGGTTATTATGGGGCGAAAGTCTTATGAAGAAATCGGTCATCCGTTGCCTAATAGAATGAATATTGTTGTTTCCACCACAACAGAGTATCAAGGAGATAATTTAGTTTCAGTTAAATCATTAGAAGATGCATTATTATTGGCTAAAGGACGAGATGTATACATATCTGGTGGATATGGACTATTTAAGGAAGCTTTGCAAATAGTAGATAAAATGTATATCACAGAAGTAGATTTAAATATTGAAGATGGAGATACATTCTTTCCAGAATTTGATATCAATGATTTTGAAGTTTTGATAGGGGAAACACTTGGTGAGGAAGTGAAATATACGAGAACATTTTATGTAAGGAAAAAATGAATTGAGTAAATTTTGGATTTAGGGTGTTTTCATAAATATATTGCTTTTTATGCATATATAAATTGTTGTAAGACAAATTCCTGTTTGTATTTATAAAAGAGAAAAAATGAGAAAAGTAGTTTTATTTATTGCCATGAGCCTTGACGGATATATTGCGGACGGTAATGGTGGAGTAGCTTGGCTAAATGGTCATGGAAATGACAATGAAAACATCGACACTTATACAGAATTTACCAAAGATATAGATACTGTCTTAATGGGGTGGAATACTTCTCATCAGGTTGTTACTGAACTTTCTCCGCAAGAATGGGTATATAATAAATTTACAACTTATGTATTAACACATAAAGAGTGCAATTCTTCCCAACAAATTCATTTTACAAGTGAAAATCCTGTTTTATTATTGGAACGGCTAAAACAAGAAGCAGGAAAGGATATTTGGATTTGTGGCGGAGCAAATCTTGTTCAGCAGTTGGTAAGCAAAAATATGATTGATAAATATTACATTTCTGTTATTCCTACTCTGTTAGGAAATGGGGTTCGTCTTTTGGGCAACATAGACAGGGAAATAAAGTTAAGGCTTTGTAAAACACAGACTTATAACGGAATAACCGATTTGATTTATATGCGTAGATAACTAGAGAGAAACAGAAAAGCTGTTAAACCGACGGAGCGATCCGACCACGTTGGCGGGAAAATCCTTAAGATTTTTCCGCCATGCTTGCAAGGGGGCGGTTCGCTTCGGCGGTTCGGCGAGCTTGCGAGCCGTTCAAAGCCCCCGTTATCTAACAAGGGGGGCACAAAAAACAAGAAACACTATACACTAACAAGCGGAAAACGCTGTATTTATAAGGCAAAACCCCATTTTTACAGTAGTGATATAAATTGTACCTATATCACTATGAAAATTGAATAGTAAATATGAGAAAGACAGTTGATTTCAAAAAATAAGAAATTGATTGTCGTTTTCTTTTGCAGAAATTTAAGTGCAGGCAATTATGGTAGTTGTCGTAATTGCTGTCAGCTCAGTGTTTATCACTGATGGTGTGAAAGATTTACGGTTGGAGATGTTCAATAAGATTATTGGTGCTTAATTATTTTTATTGTAGTGCTGATATGAGAATGTTATAATTGGGGTATAAAACATACAAATAAATTTGCTGAAAAATGAGGTATCAAAATATGGAAAATGAATTACTGGAAAACTTAGGAAGACTTCACACAACTGAACTTGGCGTTATTAGAATTAAAAAGAACTTATCTTTGAATGTAGAAAATGTAATTGAATGGTGCAAAGAAAAAATTAGCCTTTCTAATGCGGAAATCACAAGAAAAGGAAAAAACTGGTATATAACGATTGATAATTGTATTATAACGGTAAATGCGTACAGTTATACCGTTATCACTTCTCACAAGGTAAAATGATAAATTTTTCTATAAAGGAATTAAACGCATTTGCAGTTATTGGGCAGGAAGTAGAACTGACTAATTATCAAAAAAAGAATATTCAGATTAGTACACAGTTTTGGAGAAAGTTTAACAGTAGTTTGAAAAAAGCGTATCTTTCACAATCAGGAAATTGGGTAAAATATGCTTTTATGGAAAGAAGAAATGGAAAACTTTATTATTTCTGTTCTATTCCCCAAAGAACCATTACCCCAGAGGGCTTTCTGTATAAAGAAATACCGTCTTATAAATATTTGGTTGTGGAGCATATTGGTGCTATGGATAAAATATATGAAACTTATGGCAAGATTTATGAAGAAATTATTCCTAGTACATCGTATATTCCTATAAAAGATATTATCCTACACTTTGAAAAATACGATTATCGTTTTCATTGGAATAGTGATAATTCAGTTATTGAAATTTGGATACCTATTCAAGATTAGAAGCAATTTTATATCCCTACACACAAAGCAGTTAGTCTTAGGATTGACTGCTTTTTCTATACAGATTTTTAATGACAGGCAATTATCAATTATGGTAGTTGCCTTTTTTGATTGGAGGAATTGAAGAATGAATGATAAAAACTTTATTGAAGAACTAAGACAAAAGCGTGAGGAATACGGAGTAACACAAACAAGGCTTGCTGTTGCCTGTGGTATCAGCCGTGAATATTACAACCGCATTGAAAAAGGAAAACAGCCATTGAATGACGAATTAAGAGAAATCATAGAAAAACAGATTGAGCGTTTCAATCCGCAAGAACCACTATTCTTATTGATTGATTACTTTCGTGTCCGCTTTCCTACTACGGACGCATTGGCGATTATCCGTGATGTATTACAACTGAAATCTAATTACATGCTTTATGAAGATTATGGAAAATACGGATATGAAAGCAAATATGTACTTGGCGACATCAATATCATGTGTTCCATGCAGGAGCATTTAGGTGTTTTATTGGAACTGAAAGGCAAAGGCTGTCGGCAAATGGAATGTTATCTACTGGCACAGGAACGCTCATGGTATGACTTCATGCTGGATTGTATGACGGCTGGTGGTGTGATGAAACGGCTTGATTTGGCTATCAATGATAAAGCAGGAATATTGGATATTCCAAAGTTAAAGGAAAAATACAAGGCTGGCGAATGTATCTCCTACTTCCGTATGCAGAAAGATTACAGCGGTACAGAAAAATGCGGTAGCGATTTACCAAAGAATACAGGAGAAACCTTATATCTCGGTTCAACAAGTAGCGAATTATATATGTGTGCTTATCAGAAAAATTATGAGCAGTATGTCAAGAATGGCACAGAAATTGAAGATACGGAGATTAAGAACCGTTTTGAAATACGCATGAAGAACGAACGAGCCTATTATGCGGTTGTAGATTTACTGACCTATCGGGACGCTGAACGCACCGCTTTTTCTATCATCAATCATTATGTCCGCTTTGTTGACAGAGAGGACGACAAGCCAAAAAGTCAATGGATAACAAATGATGATTGGGCATGGTTTGTAGGGGAAAACAGAGAGCCGATACGCTTAACCACAAAGCCAGAGCCTTACACTTTACAAAAAGCGTTGCATTGGCTACAAAGACAAGTCGCACCAACCATAAAAATGGTACAGGCATTAGACAGAGAAAATCGTACAACGATACTGAAAGATATGATTGAGCAGGCAGAACTAAAAGACAAGCATAAACATTTATTACAATTAGAGAAATCAACCATAGAAGAACGTATAGATACCGCTGTTCCACAAGAGAATGACGGTATTTTTTAATGTAATTGAAAAATTTCAGATTTAGTCAGCAAAGAGCTGTTTTCATTCCCTATGTGAAGTGAAAGAAGAAAAATAAATTTTTTATTAAATCTGCAACAAAATGGCTACTTGCGTACAGATATGGTGCGAGAAAAGGAAATCTAAACTTTTTTTGAAAATAGGTCATTAAATCGGGGCTTGCTGTCCCTATATGAAGTGAAAGAAGAAAAAAGTTTTGAAAAAATGACGGAAATTCGTGATTAGTGGACAGTCTTCTGTGAAAAGAGGAAAAACATCATCATTTTGTATTCAAACAGGCATTAGCAGTTGAGTGTTGATGTGAAAAGATGAAAATACTTTGTTCTCAACTTAACAATTTAAGGTTTCCGTTCCCTATATGGTGCAAAGAAAATATTTCATTCTATTGTTGGCAGTAACGGTATGGTTTGGGTAGTTAGGGTGTGAAAAGGAAAATATTCTTTTTTCATCATCAACTTAGCAAAATGACATTTTCTATCCCTATATGGTGCATGAAAAGAAGTTAAAATTTTTCCATTTAAACTTAGCAAATGGACGTTTGCTGTACAGATAGTAGTGAAAAAGGAGAAAATCAACCGTTGATTGCCAAAATGAACCGTTCCATTTGTACTAATAATGGAAAAAGTTTTGGATTTTGGTTACGTTTCTCCTCTTTTCCAACGCGATATATAGGAAAGACGATTTTTTTCTTTCAATCGTTCTTTGACAACTGAATAAAGTAATTCAATACGTTTGACAGACAGCTAGCCGTTGAAACAAATACGCCACGACCTTTCCCCTGCAAGAGCGAGCGAAAACCTATTTGTGTTCTTGTAAAAGATTTGTCCTCTTTTATCGCCATGACCTGTACTGTCAGATAATGATACTCCCGTACAGCCACAGCTTGAGCATTAAGAGCGTCGCACGCAATGGGTACGGCTACATAAGAACTATGCAGAGGTGGAACTCCTGTGGGCTATGACAAAAGCCGTTGAATTGCTTAGAAAGATTTTACAGAAAGGGGGTATGTGTTATTGATAATGCTGTAAAAACAATTCAAAAGAAAAATGGCAAGTGTGGCATTGGCAACAGAGGAAAGACAAAGATTGTAGTAAAAGAGCATTTTTCCGAAAAGGGCAAAACAATGGAAGAACTTCTAACTGATGTCATGCTGGAAAAAGCAAAGCAGACAATCGCATAAAATCGGTGCAGTTGTAAGAAATAGATTGAATGACAAAAAGTACCCGTGTTATACTTTACTTGCAAGCAGGTATTGTAAACACGGGTTAGTTATAAAGGAGGATAACTGACAATGAAACAACAGATTTACAATACTGCACTTTATCTTAGGTTAAGCCGAGATGATGAATTACAGGGCGAAAGTTCCAGCATTACCACACAGAGAAGTATGTTGCGTTTATATGCAAAAGAACATCATTTGAATGTCATTGATGAATATATTGATGACGGCTGGTCGGGAACAAATTTTGACAGACCGAGTTTTCAAAGAATGATTGAGGATATAGAGGCAGGAAAAATCAACTGTGTTGTAACGAAAGACCTTTCCCGTCTTGGCAGAAATTATATTATGACAGGACAATATACAGAATTGTATTTCCCTAGTCATAATGTCCGCTACATAGCGATTGATGACGGTGTAGACAGCGAAAAAGGCGAAAGTGAGATTGCACCATTTAAGAACATCATCAATGAATGGGTGGCAAGAGATACAAGCCGTAAAGTCAAATCAGCATTTAAGACAAAGTTTGCGGAGGGGGCTCATTACGGTGCTTATGCTCCGTTAGGATATAAGAAACACCCTGACATCAAAGGAAAACTGTTGGTTGATGATGAAACAAAATGGATTATTGAAAAAATCTTTTCCCTAGCCTATCAAGGTTACGGAAGTGCAAAAATCACAAAGCAGTTAAGAGCAGAAAAAGTTCCGACAGCGTCATGGCTAAATTTTACAAGATACGGTACTTTTGCACATATCTTTGAGGGAAAACCCGAAAGTAAGCGTTATGAGTGGACGATTGCTCATGTCAAGGCGATATTGAAAAGTGAGGTTTATATCGGAAACAGTGTTCACAATATGCAGTCTACGGTATCGTTCAAGAGCAAAAAGAAAGTGCGTAAGCCCGAAAGTGAATGGTTTCGAGTAGAAAACACTCACGAGCCGATTATTGACAAGGAAGTGTTCTATCGTGTGCAGGAGCAGATAAAATCAAGACGCAGACAGACAAAGGAAAAGGCAACGCCGATTTTTGCAGGGCTTGTCAAGTGTGCGGATTGTGGTTGGTCTATGAGATTTGGAACGAATAAGACAAATAAAACGCCTTACAGTTATTATGCTTGCAGTTACTACGGGCAGTTTGGCAAAGGTAATTGTTCTATGCACTACATTCGTTATGATGTGCTGTATCAAGCCGTATTGGAACGCTTGCAGTATTGGGCTAAGGCAGTACAGCAGGACGAAGAAAAGGTATTGAACAAGATACAGAAAGCTGGCAATGCAGAGAGAATACGGGAAAAGAAGAAAAAGGCAAGTACATTGAAGAAAGCCGAGAACAGACAAAATGAGATTGACCGTTTATTTGCGAAAATGTATGAAGATAGAGCCTGTGAGAAGATAACAGAGCGAAATTTTGTGATGTTGTCCAGCAAGTACCAAAAAGAACAGATAGAACTGGAACAGCAGATAACAAGCCTAAGAGAAGAACTAAGTAAAATGGAACAGGATATGATAGGTGCTGAAAAGTGGATTGAGTTAATCAAGGAATATTCCGTACCAAAGGAACTGACAGCACCATTATTAAATGCCATGATAGAAAAAATCCTCATACATGAAGCAACAACGAATGAGGATAACGAAAGAATACAGGAAATTGAGATATATTACCGATTTATTGGAAAAGTTGAGTAATCAACAAGAGTAATATTTTTAACTAAGGGAAACCGGTAAAACTTACCCAGATATTAATTCACTTTTGTTGATAGCGACCTATGTTGACATTTCCTTAGATAATCTAATCAAAGGAGATGTTGATATTATGAAACATCAAGTTGACCAGTCGCAGTTTAAGAAATGGCTCATTATTGGAGGAATTTCTTGGTAGCAGTACCCACACGTTATTTATTGGATTCAGGACAGGCGGCTGCGATTCTGTGGCTGTTGGCTATGCCAGTTGCCTATCCAGCTTTTCAAATATTATATATCTTAAAAAATCGAGAACTTCAGACCTATGCTGATAGTTTAAATTTTTTAAATCCTAAAAAGAGTGTAAAAACAAGTATTTTAAGTGAATTGTGGTTTGTGGTTAGTGTGATAGTTATTACATTTATTATCTTTTTTGCTGGTACAGTTATTTCTGCTCTGATTTTTCATTATTAAATTATTTTAAGCCATTTCATAATTTACATAGGAAGGTATTAGCTTTCTTTTATTACATTATCTTAACAAACGCGTTTAAGTCGGCTATTTTCCTAAAAAAATGATAAAATAGAAAAGATTGCGAGGTGACATATTATGAGACTCGATAAATATTTAAAAGTATCCCGTATTATAAAACGTCGTCCAGTAGCTAAAGAAGTTGCAGATAAAGGACGCATCAAAGTCAATGGTATCTTAGCCAAATCATCAACTGATTTAAAAATTAACGACGAAATTGAAATTCGTTTTGGAAATAAATTGCTAACAGTACGTGTTCTAGAAATGAAAGATAGCACGAAAAAAGAAGATGCAACCAGAATGTATGAAATCATTAACGAAACAAGGATAGAAGCGGATGGAGAAGCCTAATATCGTTCAATTGAACAATCAATATATCAATGATGAAAACACCAAAAAACGTTATGTCGAAGAAGAAAACCGCAAACGTAATCGTTTTATGGGTTGGATTTTGATTGTTGTCATGTTACTGTTTATTTTACCAACTTATAACCTTGTTAAAAGTTACCAAACTTTACAAGAGCGTAAAGAGCAAGTTGTTTCACTGCAAAAAAGTTATGATAAATTAGTCGTTGAAACAGACGCAGAAAAGCTACTAGCTGACCGTCTAAAAGATGATAGTTATGTTGAAAAATATGCTCGCGCTAAATATTACTTATCACGTTCTGGTGAAACAATCTATCCGTTGCCAAACTTATTACCAAAATAATATGGAAAATTTAATCGAAACCATTGAAAAATTTCTGGCTTATTCCGATGAAAAATTGGAAGAATTAGCCAAAGAAAATCAAAAACTCAGAGAAGAAAATCATCAATCAACTAAAAACTAACGAAAGGAGAAGCCGATGAAAAAACTATTTGCAGTAATGCTGATACCATTTTTCTTGACTTCTCTTTCTGTTGTTAGCACCGAAAAAACGATTGCCTTAACAAATGAAGAAAAGTATCAATTGACATCAAACGTAGTAGCGGAAACAACTTATTTTGATAGTATTCCGACCAATCCTATTTTGGCTCAAGACAGTAACACCTACAAAGACACTGCTTTAACGACAGTATCTGATACTTTATCAGCTGGTGATACGTTATCAATTGTTGATTTAACCATTAATGATAGTGCCATTCCAGTTTTTGAATTATCGGATGGTAGTTATATTGAAGCCAGTCGTCAATTCATTTATGATGATGTTGTGATTAGCCAAGAAAATATTTCAAAAGAATATTGGCTAGAAGATGGTTTTAAAGTTTATCAAGCACCTTATGTCACGGGAACCAAAGAAGTAAAAACTGATTTGACTTCGTATTCAGAAGTGACAGTGACTCAAAAAGCAACAACTTACCACGGAACATACTATAAAGTAGATGGTAAAGGCTGGATTAGCGAAGATGATTTGTCAGCTACTGATAACCGTATGGAAAAAGTTCAGCAAGTTCTTAATCAAAAATATAATAAGAGTAATTATTCTATTTACGTTAAGCAGCTATCAACGCAAACAACCGCTGGGATTAACGCTGATACTGTTATGTATTCAGCAAGCATTGCTAAATTGGCTACACTTTATTATGTTGAGGGAAAACTTCAAGATGGTACAATTTCAGCAAATGATACTTTAAAATATGTTGATGCTGTCAATAGTTTTGCTAAAGCCTATGACCCAAGTGGTAGTGGTAAAATTAGCAAAACCGCTGATAATAAAGAATATGCTATTGACGATTTGTTAAAAGCTGTCGCTCAAAATTCTGATAATGTGGCAACTAATATTTTAGGTTATTATGTTGCTAATCAATATGATGATGACTTTAATTCAGAAATTAGTGCGATAGCAGGAACAGATATTGATATGAAAGCACGTAATATGTCATCTAAGACAGCAGCTAACTTAATGGAAGCTATTTACAATCAAGATGGTGACATTATTTCTTATCTATCATCAACTGCTTTTGATACAACACGTATTTCAAGAGATATTGACGTTCAAGTAGCTCATAAAATAGGTGATGCCTATGATTACAAACATGACGTTGCCATTATTTATGCTGATGAACCTTTCATCTTGTCAATTTTTACCAACAACGCTTCTTATGACGATATTTCAAATATCGCTAATGATGTTTACGCCATTTTAAAATAGTGATATGTACGATAATATTTTTAAAGAAATTCAAAAAAAGGCATATTTTGCCAAACATAAAAAAGTTTTAATAGCTGTATCGGGTGGAGTAGATTCTATGAATCTGCTACACTTTTTGTATATATACCGTGATAAATTAGAAATTGAGATTGGAATTGCTCATATCAATCATAAACAGCGACAAGAGTCAGAAATGGAAGAAGCCTATCTTTGTGAATGGGCTGAAAAACATCAGATTCCGATTTATGTCGATTATTTTTCTGGTATTTTTTCGGAAAAAGCTGCGCGTGATTTTCGTTATCAATTTTTTAAAAAAATTATGGTAGAAAAAAACTACACTGCTGTGGTGACCGCACATCATGCAGATGACCAAGCTGAAACGATTTTTATGCGTTTTTTGCGTGGCAGTCGTCTCCGTCATTTATCAGGAATGCAGGGTGTCAGCTCGTTTTGTACAGGAGAATTAATCCGTCCTTTTTTGACAATCTCTAAAAAAAATTTACCAGAAATTTTTCATTTTGAAGATGATTCTAACCAGTCATTGGATTATCTGCGAAATCGTATTAGAAATCAATATCTGCCAAGTTTGGAAAAGGAAAATCCCAAATTTAGGCAAGCTTTGCAACATCTTGGACAGGAAAGTCAACAACTCTTTCAAGCTATTCAAGATTTAACAGCAGAAATTGATGTAACAGATTGTTCGCAATTTTTAGCACAAACAACAGCTGTACAAGCTGTCCTTTTTCAAAATTATCTTGAAGAATTTCCTGATTTGCAAGTGTCACACGGTCAATTTGATGAAATGCTGCGGTTGTTACGAAGTAAGGCAAATGTAGTTTATCAAATCAAGGGAAATTATTGGTTAAAGAAAGATTACCAAAGCTTTCAGGTCACAAAAATCAGACCTAAGACCGATAGGGAATCAGCAGAAAAAATGCTAGAATATGACAGTATAGTCAAATATGGTCAGTATCAATTTCAATTTAAAAACAAGGATGAGGATGGCATTCCTGTTTATAGTTCTCACCCCATTCTTTTAAGACAAAGACAAGCGGGTGATTCCATTGATTTTGGAACTTTTTCAAAAAAATTGCGTAGGCTTTTTATTGACGAAAAAATTCCGATTCAAGAACGAGCAGATGCTATTATCGGTGAACAAGATAAAAAAATTATTTTTGTCTTGGTTGGCGGTAAAACTTATTTGAGAAAATCCTCTAAACATGATATAATGGGGGGCAAATTGTATATTGAAAAAATTAGAAATAGGTGATGTCATGCTTGAACAAGATATTGAAAAAGTTTTGTACTCAGAAGAGGAGATTATTGCCAAAACCAAAGAATTAGGCGAACAACTAACGAAAGATTATGAAGGCAAAAATCCTCTTTTAATCGGTGTTTTGAAAGGTTCTGTACCATTCATGGCAGAATTAATCAAACACATCGATACACATGTTGAATTAGACTTTATGGTCGTTTCTAGTTATGGTAATCAAACAACTAGTAGCGGTGAAGTTAAAATTTTAAAAGACGTTGACACTAATATTGAAGGTCGTGATGTCGTCTTTATCGAAGATATCATTGATACTGGACGTACTCTTAAATATCTTCGTGATATGTTTAAATACCGTAAAGCAAATTCAGTAAAAATTGCAACTCTTTTTGATAAACCAGAAGGTCGTGTTGTCGAGATCGAAGCAGATTATGTCTGTTACGATGTTCCAAACGAATTTATTGTAGGGTTTGGTCTTGATTATGCTGAGCGTTACCGTAATTTACCATATGTTGGTGTACTAAAGGAAGAAATCTATTCAAAATAATAGAAGGTCGATAATTACTATATGAAAAACAACAAAAATAATGGCTTTGTTCGAAATTCCTTTATTTACATTCTTTTGATTATTGCAGGGATTACAGCCTTTCAATATTATCTAAGAGGGACAAGTACACAAAGTCAACAAATTAATTACTCAACTTTAATTAAACAAATTAAAGCGGGTGATATTAAATCAATCACTTACCAACCAAGTGGAAGTATTATTGAAGTCAGTGGTGAATATACAAAAGCTCAAACGACTGAAACAAGTTCAAGCCTTCCGTTCTTGGAGGGAAGTACCACTTCTACTGTAACAGAATTCACTTCAATTGTTTTACCAAGTGACTCTTCTATTGAAGCCATTACAAGTGCAGCAGAAGATGCCGATGTTGAAGTTACTGTCAAACAAGAAAGTTCAAGCGGAACTTGGATTTCTTACATTATTACTTACATTCCTTTCATTGTCTTGATTGTCTTTTTCTTTGTGATGATGAATCAAGGAGGAAATGGCGCTCGTGGAGCGATGAGTTTTGGTAAAAATCGTGCCAAATCTCAAAGTAAGGGTAATGTAAAAGTTCGTTTCTCTGATGTCGCTGGTGCTGAAGAAGAAAAACAAGAACTTGTTGAAGTTGTTGATTTCTTGAAAAATCCGAAAAAATACAAAGCCCTTGGTGCTCGTATTCCTGCTGGTGTCCTTTTAGAAGGCCCTCCGGGAACAGGTAAGACACTCCTTGCTAAAGCTGTCGCTGGTGAAGCTGGTGTTCCATTCTTCTCAATCTCAGGTTCTGATTTCGTTGAAATGTTTGTTGGTGTCGGTGCAAGCCGTGTAAGATCGCTTTTTGAAGATGCTAAAAAGGCTGAACGTGCCATTATTTTCATCGATGAAATTGACGCCGTTGGACGCCGTCGTGGCGCTGGTATGGGTGGTGGAAATGATGAACGTGAACAAACGCTCAACCAACTCCTTATTGAAATGGACGGTTTTGAAGGCAATGAAAGTATCATTGTTATTGCAGCAACAAACCGTAGCGACGTCCTAGACCCAGCCCTTCTTCGCCCAGGACGCTTTGACCGTAAGATTCTTGTAGGTAGCCCAGACGTAAAAGGACGTGAGGCTATTCTCCGAGTTCATGCTAAAAATAAACCATTAGCAGAAGATGTTAATCTAAAAGTTGTTGCTCAACAAACACCAGGATTTGTAGGTGCTGACTTGGAAAATGTTCTTAACGAAGCAGCCCTAGTGGCCGCTCGTCGGAATAAGAAAAAAATCGATGCTTCAGATATTGACGAAGCAGAAGATAGAGTTATTGCAGGCCCTTCTAAGAAAGACCGTACGATTTCTCAAAAAGAACGAGAAATGGTTGCATATCACGAAGCAGGACATACAATCGTTGGTTTAGTACTTTCAAGTGCACGTGTTGTCCATAAAGTTACTATTGTGCCACGTGGTCGTGCTGGTGGGTATATGATTGCCCTTCCTAAAGAAGATCAAATGTTACATTCAAAAGATAATTTGAAAGAACAATTAGCTGGTTTGATGGGTGGTCGTGTTGCTGAAGAAATTATCTTTAATGCTCAAACAACAGGTGCTTCAAATGACTTTGAACAAGCCACACAATTAGCTCGTGCTATGGTGACTGAGTACGGTATGAGTGATAAACTTGGTCCTGTTCAATATGAAGGAAATCACGCAATAATGACAGGCCAATTGTCACCTGAAAAGACCTATTCTGCACAAACTGCACAAATGATTGATGATGAAGTTCGCACACTTCTTAACGAAGCACGTGATAAAGCTGCGGATATTATCAATAATAATCGTGAAACACATAAACTTATTGCAGAAGCGCTTCTAAAATATGAAACACTTGATGCTGCTCAGATTAAATCAATCTATGAAACAGGAAAAATGCCTGAAGAACTAGAAAACGATAGTGAAGAAGCACACGCTCTATCATATGATGAAGTCAAAGAAAAGATGGATGACTCTGATGATTCTAAAGAATAGTATAAATTCTTAATATCAATGATTACCAAAGAGAGAGCCTATATGTCAAGCCCCAAATAAAATGGACAGTAAAAAAGGTTAGTGTTTTAGAAGGTATGCTTCCCTAAATTCTAAGGGAGTCATACCTTTTAATTTTTTTGTGGTCTGTGGTAATTATACCAGTCAGTGTATTCCCTGATTTGACGGACGAGGGTTTCCCTGTCCTCAGGCGGAAATAGTCTTAAGGACTCACTCTTCAAGTGGGAAAAGAAATTCTCACATGCTGCATTATCATAACAATTTCCCTTGCCAGAATGAAGGATACAGACTTTGGTTGAATCCTAGGAATCATGAAAGACCAGGTCAATGTTGTCAAAAACTAACTTGTTATCATTGAAATCTGATAGCGTATAGGCTAAAATGGAAGTGTCATAACAATCTTTAATGACACTCAGGAACATTCTCCCTTGTTTGTGGTAAACGTAGCTGACATCTGTTGTCAGTTTTTGGAGAGGACGTTTTGCTTTAAAGTTTCGGGCAAGCATGTTGTAGTGGACGTGTCTTGCCTTTTCATTTATCTCTCGTTGCGTACAGTATCGATACCGCTTCTTCCGAATAGGGACTGGTGACCAAGAATACGCATATAGCGCAAGACAGTTTTAGAGTTAGGGGAAAGTTGATACTGTCTTCCCGGTTGATAAAAAATGAAGCGACAGCCCTTTTGAGTGTCATGGAAGATAGCTGTAATCTTTGGGGCTAAGTTCGCATCAAATCGCTTATAGACCGGTCTCCCCTTGCTCAACCAAAAGCAATAAGAAAAACTAGGGAAGCCGAAATAGACACACAAAGAGGAGACGGAGTAACGATCTTTCAACCGCTCCACTATTTGATAGAGGTGTGGACTCTTCTCACGGATTGAAGAGAGTCCTTAAGGTCTTTAAAATCGCATTCTCCATTCGTAGATAAGTATTCTGTTCCTCTAGATTCTTTGTTTTGGGACGACCAGTGGACTTCCTACCTTGTAAATCTTGGGTGGGTAAAGTAGGTTCTTCTCGGTATTTTCTTGTCCAAGTTAGAGTCTGGTTGTCTGATTTTAACCCATATTTTTTGACAATAGAAGGCCTCCCTCCGCTCTTTGCGCTTGGGTAGTCTAATTTGAACTCGGGTGGATATTTTGTGAACTTGCTTCCTTTTCAATATAAGCTCTCTTTTTTTGTAGAAAGACAAAAAACTTGAAGAGCCCCAATCGCCCTTTTTACGCCTCCCCTACACCTTTTCCACAATCTCCTTAGTCATATTCTCTACTACACCCCGTGAGGGGGACAAGCCACACTTAAAAAAGTTGATAGAAGTAGTTGACAGTTTATCTTAAGTTTAGTATACTAGTTGAGCTGTCGTAAGAGAGCAGGAGTCAGGCTTACAGAAAATCTAAAAAAGAAGTTGACAAAGTAAGTTTGAGATGATACACTAATATAGCTGTTGTCCGAGATGTTCAGCAGTAATCAGATTGAAACAGATTTGAAAAAAACTTTAAAAAAGTAGTTGACAAGCTGTTTTAGATTTGATAGAATATAGAAGTTGTCTCACGAGAGACAAAGACCTTTGAAAACTGAACAAGACGAACCAAACGTGCGGGTTGAGAAATCGACCTGTTAAGAAATAAATCTGTCAGTGACAGAATGAGAACAAGATTAAATGAGAGTTTGATCCTGGCTCAGGACGAACGCTGGCGGCGTGCCTAATACATGCAAGTAGAACGCTGACTACTTTAGCTTGCTAGAGTAGAAGGAGTTGCGAACGGGTGAGTAACGCGTAGGTAACCTGCCTACTAGCGGGGGATAACTATTGGAAACGATAGCTAATACCGCATAACAGTGTTTAACACATGTTAGATGCTTGAAAGATGCAATTGCATCACTAGTAGATGGACCTGCGTTGTATTAGCTAGTTGGTGGGGTAACGGCCCACCAAGGCGACGATACATAGCCGACCTGAGAGGGTGATCGGCCACACTGGGACTGAGACACGGCCCAGACTCCTACGGGAGGCAGCAGTAGGGAATCTTCGGCAATGGGGGCAACCCTGACCGAGCAACGCCGCGTGAGTGAAGAAGGTTTTCGGATCGTAAAGCTCTGTTGTAAGAGAAGAACGTGTGTGAGAGTGGAAAGTTCACACAGTGACGGTAACTTACCAGAAAGGGACGGCTAACTACGTGCCAGCAGCCGCGGTAATACGTAGGTCCCGAGCGTTGTCCGGATTTATTGGGCGTAAAGCGAGCGCAGGCGGTTTAATAAGTCTGAAGTTAAAGGCAGTGGCTTAACCATTGTTCGCTTTGGAAACTGTTAAACTTGAGTGCAGAAGGGGAGAGTGGAATTCCATGTGTAGCGGTGAAATGCGTAGATATATGGAGGAACACCGGTGGCGAAAGCGGCTCTCTGGTCTGTAACTGACGCTGAGGCTCGAAAGCGTGGGGAGCAAACAGGATTAGATACCCTGGTAGTCCACGCCGTAAACGATGAGTGCTAGGTGTTAGGCCCTTTCCGGGGCTTAGTGCCGCAGCTAACGCATTAAGCACTCCGCCTGGGGAGTACGACCGCAAGGTTGAAACTCAAAGGAATTGACGGGGGCCCGCACAAGCGGTGGAGCATGTGGTTTAATTCGAAGCAACGCGAAGAACCTTACCAGGTCTTGACATCCCGATGCTATTTCTAGAGATAGAAAGTTTCTTCGGAACATCGGTGACAGGTGGTGCATGGTTGTCGTCAGCTCGTGTCGTGAGATGTTGGGTTAAGTCCCGCAACGAGCGCAACCCCTATTGTTAGTTGCCATCATTTAGTTGGGCACTCTAGCGAGACTGCCGGTAATAAACCGGAGGAAGGTGGGGATGACGTCAAATCATCATGCCCCTTATGACCTGGGCTACACACGTGCTACAATGGTTGGTACAACGAGTCGCAAGTCGGTGACGGCAAGCAAATCTCTTAAAGCCAATCTCAGTTCGGATTGTAGGCTGCAACTCGCCTACATGAAGTCGGAATCGCTAGTAATCGCGGATCAGCACGCCGCGGTGAATACGTTCCCGGGCCTTGTACACACCGCCCGTCACACCACGAGAGTTTGTAACACCCGAAGTCGGTGAGGTAACCATTTAGGAGCCAGCCGCCTAAGGTGGGATAGATGATTGGGGTGAAGTCGTAACAAGGTAGCCGTATCGGAAGGTGCGGCTGGATCACCTCCTTTCTAAGGAAAAACGGAAGCACGTTTGGTAGTCTTGTTTAGTTTTGAGAGGTCTTGTGGGGCCTTAGCTCAGCTGGGAGAGCGCCTGCTTTGCACGCAGGAGGTCAGCGGTTCGATCCCGCTAGGCTCCATTGAATCGAAAGATTCAAAGTGATTGTCCATTGAAAATTGAATATCTATATCAAATTCCACAATTAGAAATAATTGTAGAAAGTAACAAGAAATAAACCGAAACGCTGTGATTTAATGAGTTTAAGGTCAATAGACCAAAATAAGGTTAAGTTAATAAGGGCGCACGGTGGATGCCTTGGCACTAGAAGCCGATGAAGGACGTGACTAACGACGAAATGCTTTGGGGAGTTGTAAGTAAACATTGATCCAGAGATGTCCGAATGGGGGAACCCGGCATGTGAAGCATGTCACTCATTACTGTTAAGGTAATGAAGAGGAAGACGCAGTGAACTGAAACATCTAAGTAGCTGCAGGAAGAGAAAGCAAACGCGATTGCCTTAGTAGCGGCGAGCGAAACGGCAAGAGGGCAAACCGATGTGTTTACACATCGGGGTTGTAGGACTGCGTTGTGGGACGCAAGATTATAGAAGAATTACCTGGGAAGGTAAGCCAAAGAGAGTAATAGCCTCGTAATCGAAATAATCTTAAACCCTAGCAGTATCCTGAGTACGGCGAGACACGAGAAATCTCGTCGGAATCCGGGAGGACCATCTCCCAACCCTAAATACTCTCTAGTGACCGATAGTGAACCAGTACCGTGAGGGAAAGGTGAAAAGCACCCCGGGAGGGGAGTGAAATAGAACCTGAAACCGTGTGCCTACAACAAGTTCGAGCCCGTTAATGGGTGAGAGCGTGCCTTTTGTAGAATGAACCGGCGAGTTACGATATGATGCGAGGTTAAGTTGAAGAGACGGAGCCGTAGGGAAACCGAGTCTTAATAGGGCGCTTTAGTATCATGTCGTAGACCCGAAACCATGTGACCTACCCATGAGCAGGGTGAAGGTGAGGTAAAACTCACTGGAGGCCCGAACCAGGGCACGTTGAAAAGTGCTTGGATGACTTGTGGGTAGCGGAGAAATTCCAAACGAACTTGGAGATAGCTGGTTCTCTCCGAAATAGCTTTAGGGCTAGCGTCGATGTTAAGTCTCTTGGAGGTAGAGCACTGTTTGATTGAGGGGTCCATCCCGGATTACCAATATCAGATAAACTCCGAATGCCAATGAGATATAATCGGCAGTCAGACTGCGAGTGCTAAGATCCGTAGTCGAAAGGGAAACAGCCCAGACCACCAGCTAAGGTCCCAAAATATATGTTAAGTGGAAAAGGATGTGGGGTTGCACAGACAACTAGGATGTTAGCTTAGAAGCAGCTATTCATTCAAAGAGTGCGTAATAGCTCACTAGTCGAGTGACCCTGCGCCGAAAATGTACCGGGGCTAAAACATATTACCGAAGCTGTGGATACCTATTATAGGTATGGTAGGAGAGCGTTCTATGTGTGAAGAAGGTGTACCGTGAGGAGCGCTGGAACGCATAGAAGTGAGAATGCCGGTATGAGTAGCGAAAGACAGGTGAGAATCCTGTCCACCGTAAGACTAAGGTTTCCAGGGGAAGGCTCGTCCGCCCTGGGTTAGTCGGGACCTAAGGAGAGACCGAAAGGTGTATCCGATGGCCAACAGGTTGATATTCCTGTACTAGAGTATATAGTGAAGGAGGGACGCAGTAGGCTAACTAAAGCGTGCGATTGGAAGAGCACGTCTAAGCAGTGAGGTGTGATATGAGTCAAATGCTTGTATCTCTAACATTGAGCTGTGATGGGGAGCGAAGTTAAGTAGCGAAGTTAGTGATGTCACACTGCCAAGAAAAGCTTCTAGCGTTAATTATACTCTACCCGTACCGCAAACCGACACAGGTAGTCGAGGCGAGTAGCCTCAGGTGAGCGAGAGAACTCTCGTTAAGGAACTCGGCAAAATGGCCCCGTAACTTCGGGAGAAGGGGCGCTGGCTTTAAGTCAGCCGCAGTGAATAGGCCCAAGCAACTGTTTATCAAAAACACAGCTCTCTGCTAAATCGTAAGATGATGTATAGGGGGTGACGCCTGCCCGGTGCTGGAAGGTTAAGAGGAGCGCTTAGCGTAAGCGAAGGTGTGAATTGAAGCCCCAGTAAACGGCGGCCGTAACTATAACGGTCCTAAGGTAGCGAAATTCCTTGTCGGGTAAGTTCCGACCCGCACGAAAGGCGTAATGATTTGGGCACTGTCTCAACGAGAGACTCGGTGAAATTTTAGTACCTGTGAAGATGCAGGTTACCCGCGACAGGACGGAAAGACCCCATGGAGCTTTACTGCAGTTTGATATTGAGTATCTGTACCACATGTACAGGATAGGTAGGAGCCTATGAAATCGGGACGCTAGTTTCGGTGGAGGCGTTGTTGGGATACTACCCTTGTGTTATGGCTACTCTAACCTAGATAGGTGATCCCTATCGGAGACAGTGTCTGACGGGCAGTTTGACTGGGGCGGTCGCCTCCTAAAAGGTAACGGAGGCGCCCAAAGGTTCCCTCAGAATGGTTGGAAATCATTCGCAGAGTGTAAAGGTATAAGGGAGCTTGACTGCGAGAGCTACAACTCGAGCAGGGACGAAAGTCGGGCTTAGTGATCCGGTGGTTCCGCATGGAAGGGCCATCGCTCAACGGATAAAAGCTACCCTGGGGATAACAGGCTTATCTCCCCCAAGAGTTCACATCGACGGGGAGGTTTGGCACCTCGATGTCGGCTCGTCGCATCCTGGGGCTGTAGTCGGTCCCAAGGGTTGGGCTGTTCGCCCATTAAAGCGGCACGCGAGCTGGGTTCAGAACGTCGTGAGACAGTTCGGTCCCTATCCGTCGCGGGCGTAGGAAATTTGAGAGGATCTGCTCCTAGTACGAGAGGACCAGAGTGGACTTACCGCTGGTGTACCAGTTGTCTTGCCAAAGGCATCGCTGGGTAGCTATGTAGGGAAGGGATAAACGCTGAAAGCATCTAAGTGTGAAGCCCACCTCAAGATGAGATTTCCCATGATTTAATATCAGTAAGAGCCCTGAGAGATGATCAGGTAGATAGGTTAGGAGTGGAAGTGTGGTGACACATGTAGCGGACTAATACTAATAGCTCGAGGACTTATCCAAAGTAACTGAGAAGAATTGACAGCGCGTCGGAAACTTGTTAGAATATATAGGTATTCAATTTTGATTGGATAATCAATCAGAGTTAAGTGATGATAGCCTAGGAGATACACCTGTTCCCATGCCGAACACAGCAGTTAAGCCCTAGAACGCCTGAAGTAGTTGGGGGTTGCCCCCTGTTAGATATGGTAGTCGCTTAGCAAAAGGGAGTTTAGCTCAGCTGGGAGAGCATCTGCCTTACAAGCAGAGGGTCAGCGGTTCGATCCCGTTAACTCCCATTAAGATGGTAAATATACTAAAGGTCCCGTGGTGTAGCGGTTATCACGTCGCCCTGTCACGGCGAAGATCGCGGGTTCGATTCCCGTCGGGACCGTTAGACTCGTTAGCTCAGTTGGTAGAGCATCTGACTTTTAATCAGAGGGTCACTGGTTCGAGCCCAGTACGGGTCATATTAATATGCGGGTTTGGCGGAATTGGCAGACGCACCAGATTTAGGATCTGGCGCTTAACGGCGTGGGGGTTCAAGTCCCTTAACCCGCATTAAATAAGAAAGTAGCCGGCTTAGCTCAGTTGGTAGAGCATCTGATTTGTAATCAGAGGGTCGCGTGTTCAAGTCATGTAGCCGGCATAGAATACTCTTTATGCGAACGTAGTTCAGTGGTAGAACATCACCTTGCCAAGGTGGGGGTCGCGGGTTCGAACCCCGTCGTTCGCTTGTAGAGGCCGGGGTGGCGGAACTGGCAGACGCACAGGACTTAAAATCCTGCGAAGGGTAACCTTCGTACCGGTTCGATTCCGGTCCTCGGCAGAAAATTTAAATAAGATGCACCCTTGGCTCAACTGGATAGAGTACCTGACTACGAATCAGGCGGTTGCAGGTTCGAATCCTGCAGGGTGCATATTTCGGGAAGTAGCTCAGCTTGGTAGAGCACTTGGTTTGGGACCAAGGGGTCGCAGGTTCGAATCCTGTCTTCCCGATGTGGATTTTATAAATTCACAAAGACCTTTGAAAACTGAACAAGACGAACCAAACGTGCGGGTTGAGAAATCGACCTGTTAAGAAATAAATCTGTCAGTGACAGAATGAGAACAAGATTAAATGAGAGTTTGATCCTGGCTCAGGACGAACGCTGGCGGCGTGCCTAATACATGCAAGTAGAACGCTGACTACTTTAGCTTGCTAGAGTAGAAGGAGTTGCGAACGGGTGAGTAACGCGTAGGTAACCTGCCTACTAGCGGGGGATAACTATTGGAAACGATAGCTAATACCGCATAACAGTGTTTAACACATGTTAGATGCTTGAAAGATGCAATTGCATCACTAGTAGATGGACCTGCGTTGTATTAGCTAGTTGGTGGGGTAACGGCCCACCAAGGCGACGATACATAGCCGACCTGAGAGGGTGATCGGCCACACTGGGACTGAGACACGGCCCAGACTCCTACGGGAGGCAGCAGTAGGGAATCTTCGGCAATGGGGGCAACCCTGACCGAGCAACGCCGCGTGAGTGAAGAAGGTTTTCGGATCGTAAAGCTCTGTTGTAAGAGAAGAACGTGTGTGAGAGTGGAAAGTTCACACAGTGACGGTAACTTACCAGAAAGGGACGGCTAACTACGTGCCAGCAGCCGCGGTAATACGTAGGTCCCGAGCGTTGTCCGGATTTATTGGGCGTAAAGCGAGCGCAGGCGGTTTAATAAGTCTGAAGTTAAAGGCAGTGGCTTAACCATTGTTCGCTTTGGAAACTGTTAAACTTGAGTGCAGAAGGGGAGAGTGGAATTCCATGTGTAGCGGTGAAATGCGTAGATATATGGAGGAACACCGGTGGCGAAAGCGGCTCTCTGGTCTGTAACTGACGCTGAGGCTCGAAAGCGTGGGGAGCAAACAGGATTAGATACCCTGGTAGTCCACGCCGTAAACGATGAGTGCTAGGTGTTAGGCCCTTTCCGGGGCTTAGTGCCGCAGCTAACGCATTAAGCACTCCGCCTGGGGAGTACGACCGCAAGGTTGAAACTCAAAGGAATTGACGGGGGCCCGCACAAGCGGTGGAGCATGTGGTTTAATTCGAAGCAACGCGAAGAACCTTACCAGGTCTTGACATCCCGATGCTATTTCTAGAGATAGAAAGTTTCTTCGGAACATCGGTGACAGGTGGTGCATGGTTGTCGTCAGCTCGTGTCGTGAGATGTTGGGTTAAGTCCCGCAACGAGCGCAACCCCTATTGTTAGTTGCCATCATTTAGTTGGGCACTCTAGCGAGACTGCCGGTAATAAACCGGAGGAAGGTGGGGATGACGTCAAATCATCATGCCCCTTATGACCTGGGCTACACACGTGCTACAATGGTTGGTACAACGAGTCGCAAGTCGGTGACGGCAAGCAAATCTCTTAAAGCCAATCTCAGTTCGGATTGTAGGCTGCAACTCGCCTACATGAAGTCGGAATCGCTAGTAATCGCGGATCAGCACGCCGCGGTGAATACGTTCCCGGGCCTTGTACACACCGCCCGTCACACCACGAGAGTTTGTAACACCCGAAGTCGGTGAGGTAACCATTTAGGAGCCAGCCGCCTAAGGTGGGATAGATGATTGGGGTGAAGTCGTAACAAGGTAGCCGTATCGGAAGGTGCGGCTGGATCACCTCCTTTCTAAGGAAAAACGGAAGCACGTTTGGTAGTCTTGTTTAGTTTTGAGAGGTCTTGTGGGGCCTTAGCTCAGCTGGGAGAGCGCCTGCTTTGCACGCAGGAGGTCAGCGGTTCGATCCCGCTAGGCTCCATTGAATCGAAAGATTCAAAGTGATTGTCCATTGAAAATTGAATATCTATATCAAATTCCACAATTAGAAATAATTGTAGAAAGTAACAAGAAATAAACCGAAACGCTGTGATTTAATGAGTTTAAGGTCAATAGACCAAAATAAGGTTAAGTTAATAAGGGCGCACGGTGGATGCCTTGGCACTAGAAGCCGATGAAGGACGTGACTAACGACGAAATGCTTTGGGGAGTTGTAAGTAAACATTGATCCAGAGATGTCCGAATGGGGGAACCCGGCATGTGAAGCATGTCACTCATTACTGTTAAGGTAATGAAGAGGAAGACGCAGTGAACTGAAACATCTAAGTAGCTGCAGGAAGAGAAAGCAAACGCGATTGCCTTAGTAGCGGCGAGCGAAACGGCAAGAGGGCAAACCGATGTGTTTACACATCGGGGTTGTAGGACTGCGTTGTGGGACGCAAGATTATAGAAGAATTACCTGGGAAGGTAAGCCAAAGAGAGTAATAGCCTCGTAATCGAAATAATCTTAAACCCTAGCAGTATCCTGAGTACGGCGAGACACGAGAAATCTCGTCGGAATCCGGGAGGACCATCTCCCAACCCTAAATACTCTCTAGTGACCGATAGTGAACCAGTACCGTGAGGGAAAGGTGAAAAGCACCCCGGGAGGGGAGTGAAATAGAACCTGAAACCGTGTGCCTACAACAAGTTCGAGCCCGTTAATGGGTGAGAGCGTGCCTTTTGTAGAATGAACCGGCGAGTTACGATATGATGCGAGGTTAAGTTGAAGAGACGGAGCCGTAGGGAAACCGAGTCTTAATAGGGCGCTTTAGTATCATGTCGTAGACCCGAAACCATGTGACCTACCCATGAGCAGGGTGAAGGTGAGGTAAAACTCACTGGAGGCCCGAACCAGGGCACGTTGAAAAGTGCTTGGATGACTTGTGGGTAGCGGAGAAATTCCAAACGAACTTGGAGATAGCTGGTTCTCTCCGAAATAGCTTTAGGGCTAGCGTCGATGTTAAGTCTCTTGGAGGTAGAGCACTGTTTGATTGAGGGGTCCATCCCGGATTACCAATATCAGATAAACTCCGAATGCCAATGAGATATAATCGGCAGTCAGACTGCGAGTGCTAAGATCCGTAGTCGAAAGGGAAACAGCCCAGACCACCAGCTAAGGTCCCAAAATATATGTTAAGTGGAAAAGGATGTGGGGTTGCACAGACAACTAGGATGTTAGCTTAGAAGCAGCTATTCATTCAAAGAGTGCGTAATAGCTCACTAGTCGAGTGACCCTGCGCCGAAAATGTACCGGGGCTAAAACATATTACCGAAGCTGTGGATACCTATTATAGGTATGGTAGGAGAGCGTTCTATGTGTGAAGAAGGTGTACCGTGAGGAGCGCTGGAACGCATAGAAGTGAGAATGCCGGTATGAGTAGCGAAAGACAGGTGAGAATCCTGTCCACCGTAAGACTAAGGTTTCCAGGGGAAGGCTCGTCCGCCCTGGGTTAGTCGGGACCTAAGGAGAGACCGAAAGGTGTATCCGATGGCCAACAGGTTGATATTCCTGTACTAGAGTATATAGTGAAGGAGGGACGCAGTAGGCTAACTAAAGCGTGCGATTGGAAGAGCACGTCTAAGCAGTGAGGTGTGATATGAGTCAAATGCTTGTATCTCTAACATTGAGCTGTGATGGGGAGCGAAGTTAAGTAGCGAAGTTAGTGATGTCACACTGCCAAGAAAAGCTTCTAGCGTTAATTATACTCTACCCGTACCGCAAACCGACACAGGTAGTCGAGGCGAGTAGCCTCAGGTGAGCGAGAGAACTCTCGTTAAGGAACTCGGCAAAATGGCCCCGTAACTTCGGGAGAAGGGGCGCTGGCTTTAAGTCAGCCGCAGTGAATAGGCCCAAGCAACTGTTTATCAAAAACACAGCTCTCTGCTAAATCGTAAGATGATGTATAGGGGGTGACGCCTGCCCGGTGCTGGAAGGTTAAGAGGAGCGCTTAGCGTAAGCGAAGGTGTGAATTGAAGCCCCAGTAAACGGCGGCCGTAACTATAACGGTCCTAAGGTAGCGAAATTCCTTGTCGGGTAAGTTCCGACCCGCACGAAAGGCGTAATGATTTGGGCACTGTCTCAACGAGAGACTCGGTGAAATTTTAGTACCTGTGAAGATGCAGGTTACCCGCGACAGGACGGAAAGACCCCATGGAGCTTTACTGCAGTTTGATATTGAGTATCTGTACCACATGTACAGGATAGGTAGGAGCCTATGAAATCGGGACGCTAGTTTCGGTGGAGGCGTTGTTGGGATACTACCCTTGTGTTATGGCTACTCTAACCTAGATAGGTGATCCCTATCGGAGACAGTGTCTGACGGGCAGTTTGACTGGGGCGGTCGCCTCCTAAAAGGTAACGGAGGCGCCCAAAGGTTCCCTCAGAATGGTTGGAAATCATTCGCAGAGTGTAAAGGTATAAGGGAGCTTGACTGCGAGAGCTACAACTCGAGCAGGGACGAAAGTCGGGCTTAGTGATCCGGTGGTTCCGCATGGAAGGGCCATCGCTCAACGGATAAAAGCTACCCTGGGGATAACAGGCTTATCTCCCCCAAGAGTTCACATCGACGGGGAGGTTTGGCACCTCGATGTCGGCTCGTCGCATCCTGGGGCTGTAGTCGGTCCCAAGGGTTGGGCTGTTCGCCCATTAAAGCGGCACGCGAGCTGGGTTCAGAACGTCGTGAGACAGTTCGGTCCCTATCCGTCGCGGGCGTAGGAAATTTGAGAGGATCTGCTCCTAGTACGAGAGGACCAGAGTGGACTTACCGCTGGTGTACCAGTTGTCTTGCCAAAGGCATCGCTGGGTAGCTATGTAGGGAAGGGATAAACGCTGAAAGCATCTAAGTGTGAAGCCCACCTCAAGATGAGATTTCCCATGATTTAATATCAGTAAGAGCCCTGAGAGATGATCAGGTAGATAGGTTAGGAGTGGAAGTGTGGTGACACATGTAGCGGACTAATACTAATAGCTCGAGGACTTATCCAAAGTAACTGAGAAGAATTGACAGCGCGTCGGAAACTTGTTAGAATATATAGGTATTCAATTTTGATTGGATAATCAATCAGAGTTAAGTGATGATAGCCTAGGAGATACACCTGTTCCCATGCCGAACACAGCAGTTAAGCCCTAGAACGCCTGAAGTAGTTGGGGGTTGCCCCCTGTTAGATATGGTAGTCGCTTAGCAAAAGGGAGTTTAGCTCAGCTGGGAGAGCATCTGCCTTACAAGCAGAGGGTCAGCGGTTCGATCCCGTTAACTCCCATTAAGATGGTAAATATACTAAAGGTCCCGTGGTGTAGCGGTTATCACGTCGCCCTGTCACGGCGAAGATCGCGGGTTCGATTCCCGTCGGGACCGTTAGACTCGTTAGCTCAGTTGGTAGAGCATCTGACTTTTAATCAGAGGGTCACTGGTTCGAGCCCAGTACGGGTCATATTAATATGCGGGTTTGGCGGAATTGGCAGACGCACCAGATTTAGGATCTGGCGCTTAACGGCGTGGGGGTTCAAGTCCCTTAACCCGCATTAAATAAGAAAGTAGCCGGCTTAGCTCAGTTGGTAGAGCATCTGATTTGTAATCAGAGGGTCGCGTGTTCAAGTCATGTAGCCGGCATAGAATACTCTTTATGCGAACGTAGTTCAGTGGTAGAACATCACCTTGCCAAGGTGGGGGTCGCGGGTTCGAACCCCGTCGTTCGCTTGTAGAGGCCGGGGTGGCGGAACTGGCAGACGCACAGGACTTAAAATCCTGCGAAGGGTAACCTTCGTACCGGTTCGATTCCGGTCCTCGGCAGAAAATTTAAATAAGATGCACCCTTGGCTCAACTGGATAGAGTACCTGACTACGAATCAGGCGGTTGCAGGTTCGAATCCTGCAGGGTGCATATTTCGGGAAGTAGCTCAGCTTGGTAGAGCACTTGGTTTGGGACCAAGGGGTCGCAGGTTCGAATCCTGTCTTCCCGATTGATGGCGGTGTAGCTCAGCTGGCTAGAGCGTCCGGTTCATACCCGGGAGGTCGGGGGTTCGATCCCCTTCGCCGCTATAAGATATTATGGATGACTTTGGACCTTTAGCTCAACTGGTTAGAGCACTCGGCTCATAACCGAGCGGTCGTAGGTTCGAGTCCTACAAGGTCCATATATTTTTATATATTATAGTTTGGAGGATTACCCAAGTCCGGCTGAAGGGAACGGTCTTGAAAACCGTCAGGCGTGTAAAATCGTGCGTGGGTTCGAATCCCACATCCTCCTTTAGTATTGTTGACGCGGGATGGAGCAGCTAGGTAGCTCGTCGGGCTCATAACCCGAAGGTCGTAGGTTCAAATCCTGCTCCCGCAATAGAAGGCTCGGTAGCTCAGTTGGTAGAGCAATGGATTGAAGCTCCATGTGTCGGCGGTTCGATTCCGTCTCGCGCCATTAGTTTTATATTTTTTATGCGGGTGTAGTTTAGTGGTAAAACTACAGCCTTCCAAGCTGTTGTCGCGAGTTCGATTCTCGTCACCCGCTTTTATTTATATTGGTTATTCCAACTTTCATGGGCGCATAGCTCAGCTGGTTAGAGCGCACGCCTGATAAGCGTGAGGTCGGTGGTTCGAGTCCACTTGTGCCCATACATGGAATGGAGAATTACTCAAGAGGCTGAAGAGGACGGTTTGCTAAATCGTTAGGTCGGGTAACTGGCGCAAGGGTTCGAATCCCTTATTCTCCGTGCTATTTTAAAGCGAGATTATCTTTGGATATCTCGTTTTATTTTTTATATTTTAGGATAGTTGGTGCAAAATCTTGAAAAAATTAAGAATCTCTCGTTTTGTTTTTTTCGCGGTATTGATTTTATTGCTTCTAGGCATGTCTTTAGCTTTTTTATTTAGAAATTTTGGGATAGTTTCTGCAATTTCCTCTCCTATAAGGAGTGTTATTGCTCGTGTGGATTCCGTAGTTTCAACTCCTTTTCGCTTCTTAGATTCTGCTAATGAGGAAATTAGAGATCTTTTTAATACGTATTCTGAGAACAAGGAATTAAAGCAAAAAGTTGCAGAGTTAGAGGATCAAAGTGAATTAATTGATTCTTTAAAAGAAGAAAATGAGGAGCTTAATAGTGAGATTGGAGCTTTATCATTAATTACTTCTCAATTTTCAGCTACTGGAAAGGTTATTGTCCGAAGCCCTGTTTCTTGGTATAATTCGTTAACTGTTAAGCTAGGAAAGAAGAATAATATAACGAAAAAAATGTTAGCCTTGTCAGGTGGTGGTCTAATTGGTACAGTGTCTGATGTAGATTCTACGACTTCGAGTATAACACTTTTATCAAATGGTTCAGATTTTAATATTCCAATTAAGATTACGACCTCTTCAGCAGAAGTTTATGGTTTATTGGAATCTTATGATTCGGATAAAAAATGTTTTGTAATTACAAATTTGAATTCTTCTGTGGATATTGAAGAAGGAGATAGTGTGGTAACGAGTGGTCTAGATGGTGATACTGTTGCCAATATTGCTGTCGGTACGGTTTCTAGTGTAAAAAATAGTTCAGAAAGTTTGGAGCGTATTGTCTATGTGACTCCGACAGCAGACTTCTCTGATATTTCTTATGTAACAATTGTTGGTGATTAAAGTGAAATTTTATAAAAATAAGTATTTTTTACTATTGTTACTTTTGCTATTAATGTTAATTGATGGACAACTATCTTTTTTAGCGAGTTCAATATTTTCTTATCATTTGATGATTTCTAGTCATTTATTACTATTAGCTGTTTTGTACTTTTATCACGATAAGCATAAGTATTTTATGTTTATCAGTTCGCTTGTTTTGGGTGGGATATTTGATATTTACTATTTAAACCGAATTGGTTTAGTTATCTTTTTACTACCAATTCTAGTCATTTTTACTAGTAAAATTAGTAAAAGTTTCTTTATGCGCAATTTTCAAACATTAATTTTTTATATTATTATTTTGTTTTTGTTTGAAATTGTTGGGGAATTAGGAGCAATTCTGCTTGGAATGACAACGATGTCAATGACCTATTTTATAGCTTATTGCTTTGCACCAACTCTTATTTACAATATTCTTATGTACTTAATCTTCCAAAAAGTGTTTAAAAAAGTATTTTTGGAGAGATAAATTACCTGAACAAAATACAAATGTAACAATCACGTAATATTAATTGCGTGATTTTTTGGTAAAATAATAATGTCTTATCAAAAAGGAGTAGTTTAATTTATATGAAAAAAAGAATTTTATCAGCTGTTCTTGTTAGTGGTGTAACACTTGGAACCGCAGCTGCCACAGTAAATGCGGATGATTATGATACACAAATCGCTGCACAAGATGCAGTCATCAGTAATCTTACATCTGAGCAAGCAGCTGCTCAAAGTCAAGTTGCTGTTCTTCAAGAACAAGTGACTTCACTTCAATCACAACAAGCTGACTTGGAAGCGCAAAATGCTCAACTCGAAGCAGAATCTCAAAAATTGAGTGAAGAGATTCAAGCTCTTTCAAGCAAGATTGTTGCTCGTAATGAATCTTTGAAAAAACAAGCCCGTAGCGCTCAAAAAACTAACACAGCTACAAGCTACATTAATACTATCTTGAATTCTAAATCAATTTCAGATGCTATTAATCGTGTAGCTGCTGTTCGTGAAGTTGTTTCTGCAAACGAAAAAATGTTGGAACAACAAGAAGCAGATAAAGCTGTTATCGAACAAAAACAAGCTGAAAACCAAGCAGCTATCAATACAGTAGCTGCTAATAAAGCAACTATTGAACAAAACCAAGCAGCTTTGGCAACTCAACAAGCTGAATTGGAAGCAGCTCAATTGAATTTGTCAGCTCAATTGGCAACTGCAGAAGATGTAAAAGCAAGCTTAGTGGCTCAAAAAGAAGCAGCTGAACAAGCAGCAGAAGAAGCAGCTGCAGCACAGGCAGCTGCAGAAGCACAGGCAGCTGCAGAAGCACAGGCACAAGCTGCATCTGTAACACAAGCACAACAATCAGTTGAAAATGGTACAGCTACCGTTGATACTACAACGGATACTTCATCACAAGATTCGACTGCTGCATCTACAACAACTGAAGATACCTCTTCAACTCAACAAGCTGCTACAGTTACTCCAACTACTACAACAAATACATCAAGTAGCTCATCATCTTCAGGTTCTTCATCATCAAGCAGTTCAAGTAACTCATCTTCAAGTTCTTCGTCATCAAGCAGTTCAAGTAACTCATCTTCAAGTTCTTCATCATCAAGCTCAGTGAACACTTATCCTGTTGGTCAATGTACTTGGGGTGTTAAATCACTTGCTTCATGGGTTGGAAACAACTGGGGTAATGCAAATCAATGGATTGCTAGTGCACAGGCTGCAGGTCATTCTGTAGGTACTACACCACAAGTTGGTGCGGTTGCTGTATGGCCTTATGATGGTGGTGGATATGGACACGTTGCATATGTAACTGCAGTTCAAAGTTCTACGAATATCCAAGTCATGGAAGCTAACTATGCTGGTAACTCATCTATTGGTAACTACCGTGGATGGTTTAACCCAGCTTCATCAACTTGGGGTGGCGGTACTGTTTACTACATCTATCAATAATAACTAATTGAGAAGGAATTCCCTTCTCTTTTTGTTTTTATTCGGATTTCCTTGTATTTATAGGGATTTAACGGATTTGTCATTGAAAAATACTGGAAAAAACGATAAAATGGTATAGGATAAAAACTTTGGAGGAAATCATGTCTTATTCTGATTTAAAATTGTTTGCCTTGTCGTCAAACAAAGAATTAGCAGAAAAAGTTGCTTCGGCTATGGGTATTGAACTTGGAAAATCGACTGTTCGTCAATTTTCTGATGGTGAAATCCAAGTCAACATTGAAGAATCAATTCGTGGACACCATGTCTTTATTTTGCAGTCAACTAGCTCACCAGTTAATGATAATTTGATGGAAATCTTGATTATGGTTGATGCGCTTAAACGTGCTAGTGCTGAAAAAATTAGTGTGGTTATCCCTTACTATGGTTACGCTCGTCAGGACCGTAAAGCTCGTTCGCGTGAACCGATTACTTCTAAATTAGTAGCTAATATGCTTGAAGTTGCAGGAGTTGATCGTCTTTTGACTGTTGATTTGCATGCCGCTCAAATTCAAGGGTTCTTTGATATTCCAGTCGATCATTTGATGGGTGCTCCATTGATCGCTGATTACTTTGATCGTCATGGATTGGTTGGAGACGATGTTGTTGTCGTTAGTCCTGACCATGGTGGTGTGACACGTGCTCGTAAATTGGCACAATTCCTCCAAACACCGATTGCTATCATTGATAAACGTCGTAGTGTTACTAAAATGAATACCAGTGAAGTTATGAACATCATTGGTAATGTTAAAGGTAAAAAATGTATCTTGATTGATGATATGATTGATACAGCAGGTACTATTTGTCATGCAGCGGATGCTCTTGCTGAAGCTGGTGCAACAGCAGTATATGCATCATGTACTCACCCTGTTCTTTCTGGTCCTGCACTTGAAAATATTGAAAAATCAGCTATTCAAAAGTTGGTTGTTTTGGATACTATCTATCTTTCAGAAGAACGTTTGATTGATAAAATTGAACAAATCTCAATTGCTGAATTAATCGCTGAAGCAATTACTCGTATTCACGAAAAACGTCCTTTGTCACCATTATTTGAAATGGGGACTGCTAAATAAGACGACTTTTATTAGCTTTCATGTTAAAAACCGTTGGATTTTTGTCTGACGGTTTTTCTGTTAAATTATTTTGGAAAATATTAACATGTGGATAATTTAATAAAATCTTTTTAAAGATAGAGCTGTGGATAAGTCTAAAAAAGCTATTTAATTATCTGAATTTTATGTATAATAGATATAATTAGATTTTGAGGTGAGACTATGAGTTTAACAAACCGTTTTAATAAAAACTTAGATAAAATCGAAGTATCATTGATTCGTCAATTTGACCAATCAATTTCAGATGTGCCAGGGATTATGAAGTTAACTTTGGGTGAGCCTGATTTTACAACTCCTAATCATGTAAAAGAAGCTGCTAAAGCGGCTATTGATGCGAATCAATCACATTATACTGGTATGGCAGGGTTGTCAACGCTTCGCCAAGCTGCTGCAGATTTTGTGAAGTCAAAATACAATTTGTCTTACAATCCTGACAATGAAATTTTGGTTACGATTGGTGCAACGGAAGCTTTGTCAGCAACTTTAACAGCGATTTTGGAACCAGGAGATACGGTTCTTTTGCCAGCACCAGCTTACCCTGGGTATGAGCCAATTGCAAATCTTGTTGGTGCTGAAATTGTTGAAATTGATACAACGGCAAATGATTTTGTATTGACACCAGAAATGCTTGAAAAAGCGATTTTGGAACAAGGTGATAACTTAAAAGCAGTTTTGCTTAATTATCCAACTAATCCAACTGGTGTGACTTATTCACGTGAGCAAATTAAGGATTTGGCCGATGTTCTTAAAAAATATGATGTTTTTGTCATCTCAGATGAAGTGTATTCCGAATTGACTTATAATGATGAATCGCATGTGTCAATTGCTGAATATCTTCCAGAGCAAACGATTTTGATTAATGGGCTTTCAAAATCTCATGCTATGACTGGTTGGCGAATTGGTTTGATTTTTGCACCAGCTATTTTCACGGCACAGTTGATTAAGAGTCACCAATATTTGGTAACAGCTGCTGCGACAATGGCTCAATTTGCTGCGATTGAAGCTCTTTCTGTTGGTAAAGATGATGCACTACCAATGAAAGTTGAATATACCAAACGTCGCGATTATATCATTGATAAGATGTCTGCTCTTGGCTTTAAGATTATTAAACCAGACGGTGCTTTTTATATTTTTGCGAAAATTCCTGCTGGTTATGAACAAAATTCGTTTAAGTTCTGTCAAGATTTTGCGCGTGAAAAAGCCGTTGCTTTCATTCCTGGTGTGGCTTTTGGTAAGTATGGTGAGGGTTATCTACGTCTTTCTTATGCGGCTAGCATGGAAACAATCACAACAGCGATGGAACGCTTGAAAGAATTTATGGAAGAACATGCAAACTAAGGAAACTTATGGTCTTGTCCTCTATAATCGTAATTATCGTGAGGATGATAAGCTAGTCAAAATTTTTACAGAAACCAATGGGAAGCATATGTTTTTTGTTAAACATGCTGGTAAATCTCGGTTTAATTCTGTTATTCAGCCGTTAACGGCGGCAAAATTTATTTTAAAAATTAATGATACGGGTCTGTCCTTCATTGAAGATTATAAGGAAGTTGAGTCTTTTAAGGAAATTAATGCAGATTTGTTTAGATTGTCCTATGCTTCTTATGTGACAGCATTGGCAGATGCAGCTGTGCCAGACGGTGTGGCAGACCCCCAGTTGTTTACATTTTTTAATAAGACGCTTTCCTTAATGGAAGAGGGACTTGACTACGAAATTTTGACTAATATTTTTGAGATTCAACTTTTAGAACGATTTGGTGTTAGTCTTAATTTTCATGAATGTGCTTTTTGTCATCGGATTGGATTGCCCTTTGATTTTTCGCATAAATATTCTGGTCTACTTTGTCCAGAGCATTATGGTAAAGATGATTATCGTAGTCATCTTGATCCGAATGTGCTGTACCTGGTGGACCGATTTCAAGCCATTCATTTTGATGAATTAAAGACGATTTCAGTTAAGCCTGAGATGAAACGAAAATTGCGTTTATTTATTGATGATATTTATGATAATTATGTCGGTCTTCGTTTGAAAAGTAAAAAATTCATTGATGATTTAGGGACTTGGGGAAATATTATGAAATAATGGTTGTTAGTGCTGTTTGATTTGTAGAGTGAGCACTAACAGCTTTTTATTTAGAGGTGTGTCATTGAGAAGATATCTTTTTGAAAAGGTATTGTGATATTTTCTGGAACTGAAAAAAATTGGGAATCATGCTATAATGAAGTGATAATGTTTTGTGAGGAAAAAATTGATATGACAAAAATTGCTGTTGATGCTATGGGTGGCGACAATGCCCCTAAAGCTATTATCGAAGGAGTTAATCGTGCGTTAGCAGAATTCTCAGATATTGAAATTCAACTTTATGGAGATGAATCTAAGATAAAAGAGTATTTGACTGCAACAGAGCGTGTTTCAATTATTCATACAGAAGAAAAAATTAATTCAGATGATGAACCAGCTAAAGCTATTCGTCGTAAGAAGAAAGCTAGCATGGTACTTGGGGCTAATGCTGTAAAAGAAGGGACAGCAGACGCTGTCATTTCAGCAGGGAATACAGGTGCGCTCCTTGCGGCAGGACTGTTCGTTGTTGGGCGTATTAAAGGTATTGACCGTCCAGGGCTTATGTCCACTTTGCCAACACTTGATGGTAGAGGGTATGATATGTTGGACCTTGGGGCTAATGCTGAGAATACCCCTAAACATTTACATCAGTATGCTATTTTAGGGTCGTTTTATGCAAAGAATGTTCGTGATATTGCTAAGCCACGTGTTGGTTTGCTTAATAACGGAACTGAGGCAACGAAAGGTGATCCACTTCATAAAGAAGCTTATGCGCTATTAGCAGAAGATGCTTCTTTGAACTTTGTCGGAAATGTTGAAGCGCGTGATTTGATGAATGGTGTTGCAGACGTTGTGGTATCGGATGGTTTCACGGGAAACGCTGTCTTAAAAACAATGGAAGGAACTGCCCTTAACATCATGGGAGGTTTGAAATCTTCTATTAAATCAGGTGGTTTGAAAGCAAAATTGGGAGCCCTTCTTTTGAAGGAGAGTTTATATCAATTAAAAGATACCATGGACTATTCAAGTGCAGGTGGTGCAGTTCTTTTTGGGCTTAAAGCGCCTATTGTGAAATGTCATGGTTCAAGCGATGCGCAAGCTGTTTACTATACAATCAGACAAGTTCGTACAATGTTAGAAACGAATGTGGTTGGTCAATTAGTAGAAACTTTCACACCAAAGGATTAAATAAGGGGAGGAAGAGATGACAAAAGAGGCTATTTTTGAAAGGATTTGTTTCATCATTAAGGAGCAATTGCATAAACCAGAGTTAAACATTACTCAAACGACAACTTTACATGATGATTTGGGAGTTGATTCGATTACCCTAACGGAATTTATTATCAATTTAGAAGATGAGTTTCATTTGGAAATTCCTGACGAAGATGTTGAAAATATGAAATGTATGGGAGAAATGATGGAATATTTCTATAATCGCGTAAATTAAGCAAAAACGTTCGCTAATTTCGAACGTTTTTATTTTTATTTTGTTTAAAAGTCTGCTAAATGTTGAAATTGGTAACATCATGTGTTAAAATTTAGTAGAATAAAAGCGAAAGGCGAACAAAATATGTCACGACAACTTATTTATACGGGAAAAGCAAAAGATATTTACACTACATCAGAAGATGAGAATTTGATTATTTCAGTCTATAAAGACCAAGCGACAATGCTTAATGGTGCTCGTAAAGAGACTATTAAAGGTAAAGGCATTCTTAATAATCAAATCTCATCTTTAATTTTTACGAAATTGAATGAAGCAGGTGTGGCGACTCACTTTGTTAAACAATTGTCAGAAACCGAACAATTAAATAAAAAAGTTGATATTGTTCCACTTGAAGTTGTTTTGCGTAATGTTACTGCTGGTTCATTCTCAAAACGCTTTGGTGTTGAAGAAGGAATCAAATTAGATACTCCAATCGTTGAATTTTACTACAAAAATGATGATTTGGATGACCCATTTATCAATGATGAACACGTAAAATTCCTTGGTATTGCAAGTGATGAAGATATTGCTTATATTAAAGCAGAAACACGTCGTATTAATGACCTTTTGAAAGATTGGTTCATCCAAATTGGTCTTAATTTGATTGATTTCAAATTGGAATTTGGTAAAGACAAAGATGGCAAAATTATTCTTGCGGATGAATTTTCACCAGATAACTGCCGTCTTTGGGATGCTGAAGGTCATCACATGGATAAAGATGTTTTCCGTCGTGATTTAGGTAGTTTGACAGATGTTTACGAAGTTGTCCTTGAAAAACTCAAAGGGCTTAACTAAAAACTGTGATTTCTAATTAAGTAGAAAGAAGAATTCTAAAAAGGGTAAAAAATGAATAAACGAATTTTCGTTGAGAAAAAATCAAATTTTAACATTAAGGCTCAGGCGCTTGTTAAAGAACTCAAACACAATCTTCAATTAACAAGTTTGACTGATTTACGCATTATTCAAGTTTACGATGTTTTTAATTTGGCAGATTCGCTTTTCGAACGTGCTGAAAAACACATTTTTTCTGAACAAGTAACGGATAATATTTTGGCTGAGAGTGATGTGGTTGCTGAACTTTCTAACTATGCTTTCTTTGCTATTGAATCACTTCCAGGTCAATTTGACCAACGTGCAGCGTCATCACAAGAAGCATTGCTTCTTCTTGGCAGCAGTAATGATGTAACAGTTAATACGGCTCAACTTTATCTTGTTAACAAGGATATTGATACTGCTGAACTTGATGCAGTTAAGAACTATCTTCTTAATCCAGTAGATTCTCGTTTTAAAGATATTACAACAGGAATTGCGCCACAAGCATTTTCAGAATCAGACAAAACGATTCCAAATCTTGATTTCTTCAAGACTTATACAGCGGCTGAATTTGCTGATTATAAAGCTGAACAAGGTTTGGCGATGGAAGTTGATGACCTTGTCTTTATCCAAGAGTACTTCAAATCAATTGGACGCGTGCCAACGGAAACAGAATTGAAAGTTTTGGATACTTATTGGTCAGACCACTGCCGCCACACAACTTTCGAAACTGAGCTTAAACATATTGATTTCTCAGCGTCTAAATTTCAAAAACAATTACAGGCAACTTATGATAAATATATTGCTATGCGTGATGAACTTGGACGTTCTGAAAAGCCACAAACATTGATGGACATGGCGACAATCTTTGGTCGTTATGAACGTGCGAATGGTCGCTTGGACGATATGGAAGTATCAGACGAAATTAACGCATGTTCTGTTGAAATTGAAGTTGATGTGAACGGTGTTAAAGAACCATGGCTTTTGATGTTCAAGAATGAAACACACAATCACCCAACGGAAATTGAACCATTTGGTGGTGCCGCAACGTGTATCGGTGGTGCAATCCGCGACCCATTGTCAGGACGTTCTTATGTTTATCAAGCAATGCGTATTTCAGGTGCTGGTGATATTACAACACCAATTTCAGAAACACGTCTTGGTAAATTGCCACAACAAGTGATTTCTAAAACAGCGGCACATGGTTATTCTTCATATGGTAACCAAATCGGTCTTGCCACAACTTATGTTAAAGAATATTTCCACCCAGGCTTTGTCGCTAAACGTATGGAACTCGGTGCCGTTGTCGGTGCAGCTCCTAAAGGAAATGTTGTTCGTGAGAAACCAGAAGCTGGTGACGTGGTTATTCTTCTCGGTGGTAAAACTGGTCGTGACGGTGTCGGTGGTGCAACTGGTTCATCTAAAGTTCAAACGGTTGAATCTGTTGAAACAGCTGGTGCAGAAGTACAAAAAGGGAATGCCATTGAAGAACGTAAAATTCAACGTCTTTTCCGTAATGGTAATGTGACTCGCCTCATTAAAAAATCAAACGACTTTGGTGCTGGTGGTGTCTGTGTGGCAATTGGTGAATTAGCTGACGGTCTCGAAATTGACCTTAACAAAGTGCCTTTGAAATACCAAGGACTTAATGGAACTGAAATTGCCATTTCTGAATCACAAGAACGTATGGCTGTTGTGGTTCGTCCGAAAGATGTTGAGGTTTTCGTGGCAGAATGTCATAAAGAAAATATTGACGCGGTAGTGGTTGCCACAGTTACTGAAAAACCAAATCTTGTTATGACTTGGAATGGTCAAACAATCGTTGATATTGAACGTCGTTTCCTTGATACAAACGGTGTGCGCGTGGTGGTTGATGCTAATGTTGTTGACAGTCAAGTTGACATGCCAGAACAACGTACCACTTCAGCTGCGACACTTGAATCTGATACTGTAAATGTTCTTTCTGACCTTAATCACGCTAGTCAAAAAGGTTTACAAACTATCTTTGATAGCTCTGTTGGTCGTTCAACGGTTAATCATCCGATTGGTGGTCGTTATCAAATCACACCAACAGAAAGTTCAGTTCAAAAACTTCCTGTTCAAAACGGTGTAACAACAACAACGTCAGTTATGGCACAAGGGTTCAACCCTTATATTGCTGAATGGTCACCATATCATGGTGCAGCTTATGCTGTTATCGAAGCAACAGCACGTTTGGTGGCAACAGGTGCGAATTGGTCTAAAGCACGCTTCTCTTATCAAGAATATTTCCAACGTATGGATAAACAAGCTGAACGCTTTGGACAACCAGTCTCAGCCCTTCTTGGGTCAATCGAAGCGCAATTGCAACTTGGTCTACCATCAATCGGTGGTAAAGACTCAATGTCTGGTACATTTGAAGAATTGACAGTACCACCAACATTGGTTGCTTTTGGTGTGACAACAGCTGAAAGTCGTAAGGTTCTTTCGCCAGAATTTAAAGCAGCTGATGAATACATTTACTACATTCCAGGGCAAGCTATTTCACAAGAGATTGATTTTGATTTGATTAAAGCTAATTTTGCTAAATTTGAAACAATTCAAAAAGCACACCATATCACATCAGCTTCAGCTGTTAAATATGGTGGTGTGATTGAAAGCTTGGCACTTGCAGCTTTTGGTAACCATATCGGAGCTAAAGTAGAATTGGCAGAGCTTGCAACTAGCTTGACAGCACAACTCGGTGGTTTTATCTTTACATCTACTGAAGAAATTGCTGAAGTTAGCAAAATCGGTGAAACAACAGCTGACTTTACACTTGCTGTCAATGGTGTCAACCTTGCAGGAGATAAACTTTTGTCAGCCTTTGAGGGCAAACTTGAAGATGTTTATCCAACTGAATTTGAACAAAGTACAAAACTTGAAGATGTTCCAGCAGTTGTTTCAGATGCAGTGATTAAAGCAAGTGAAAAAGTTGCTGAACCATTGGTTTACATCCCAGTATTCCCTGGTACAAACTCAGAGTACGATTCAGCTAAAGCCTTTGAACAAGCAGGTGCAAAAGTTAACTTGGTACCATTTGTAACACTTGATGAAGCAGCTATTGAAGCATCTGTTGACACAATGGTTGACAATATCAGTAAAGCTAACATCATCTTCTTTGCAGGTGGTTTCTCAGCTGCTGATGAACCAGACGGTTCGGCTAAATTCATTGTCAATATCTTGTTGAACCAAAAAGTCCGCGCAGCTATTGACAGCTTTATTGAAAAAGGTGGTCTTATTATCGGTATCTGTAATGGATTCCAAGCCCTTGTGAAATCAGGTCTGCTTCCATACGGTAACTTTGAAGATGCGACTGAAACAAGTCCAACTCTTTTCTACAATGATGCTAATCAACACGTGGCGAAAATGGTTGAAACACGTATTGCCAATACGAATTCACCGTGGCTTGCAGGTGTTGAAGTGGGTGACGTTCATGCTATTCCAGTATCACATGGTGAAGGTAAATTCGTCGTAACAGATGAAGAATTTGCAGAACTTCGTGATAATGGACAAATCTTCAGCCAATACGTTGACTTTGACGGTAAACCAAGTATGGATTCTAAATACAATCCAAATGGCTCAGTAAATGCGATTGAAGGTATCACAAGCAAGAACGGTCAAATCATTGGTAAAATGGGACATTCAGAACGTTACGAAGACGGTCTTTTCCAAAATATTCCAGGAAATAAAGACCAACACTTGTTCCGTAGCGCTGTTGAATATTTTACTAAAGGGTAATACTATTTTTAAAAATATATTTTATAGAAATGACATGACTGCGATTGCGTCTTGAAATTCTAAATACAAATACATAGGCAAGAGAGCTGAGGCTTGTCTCAGCCTCTTTTGTCAACTTATCAAAAGGAGAAAAAAATCCTTATAATTTAGTTCTAGGTAATAAAAATAATGACATACGAAGTTAAATCTCTAAATGAAGAATGTGGTGTTTTTGGGATTTGGGGGCACCCTCAAGCAGCTCAAGTGACTTATTTTGGACTCCACAGTCTTCAACACCGCGGTCAAGAAGGTGCTGGTATCGTCACAAACGATAACGGCAAACTTCTTCAACACCGTAATACTGGTCTTCTTTCAGAAGTATTTAAAAATCCTGCTGATTTGGAAAAATTAACAGGAACTGCAGCTATTGGTCATGTTCGCTATGCGACTGCTGGCTCTGCGTCTATTAATAATATTCAACCATTTCTTTACAACTTTACAGACGAGCAATTTGGGCTTTGTCACAATGGTAATTTGACAAATGCAGTATCATTGAAAAAAGAATTGGAAGACCAAGGGGCGATTTTTAATGCCTCATCTGATACTGAAATTCTAATGCATTTGATTCGTCGTAGCCATAATCCTGAGTTTATCGGTAAAGTTAAAGAAGCGTTGAACACTGTCAAAGGTGGCTTTGCTTATCTTTTGATGACAGAAGATAAATTGATTGCTGCGCTTGACCCAAATGGTTTTCGTCCGTTATCAATTGGGCAAATGGCAAATGGTGCTTGGGTAGTATCAAGCGAAACGTGTGCCTTTGAAGTGGTTGGTGCTAAATGGGTTCGTGATGTAAAACCAGGAGAACTTGTTATCATTGATGACAATGGTATTCAGTATGACACTTACACAAATGATACACAGCTTGCTATCTGTTCAATGGAATATATCTATTTTGCACGTCCTGACAGTGATATTTATGGTGTCAATGTTCACACGGCTCGTAAAAATATGGGGAAACGTTTGGCACAGGAATTTCAACATGAAGCTGATATTGTTGTTGGTGTACCGAATTCATCACTTTCAGCAGCGATGGGTTTTGCTGAAGAATCAGGTCTCCCAAATGAAATGGGCTTGGTGAAAAATCAGTACACACAACGTACTTTCATTCAACCGACACAAGAGTTGCGTGAGCAAGGTGTTCGCATGAAGCTCTCAGCCGTATCTGGTGTTGTTAAAGGTAAGCGCGTGGTCATGGTTGATGATTCTATCGTGCGTGGAACTACATCACGCCGTATCGTTCGTTTGCTTCGTGAAGCTGGTGCGACAGAAGTTCATGTGGCAATCGGTAGTCCAGAATTGAAATACCCATGTTTCTACGGTATCGATATTCAAAATCGTCGTGAATTGATTTCAGCTAACCACACTAAAGATGAAGTTTGTGAGATTATCGGTGCTGATAGCTTGACTTACTTGTCAATTGACGGTTTGATTGAATCAATCGGTCTTGATACAGATGCGCCTAATGGTGGTTTGTGTGTGGCTTACTTTGACGGTAAGTATCCAACACCACTTTACGATTACGAAGAACCTTACCTCAAGAGCTTAGAAGAAAAAACAAGCTTCTATATTCATGAAGTTAATGAAAATAAATAGAACTTTTAATAGCTCTGCTATTTCCCAAAAGGAGAAAAATATTATGACAAAAAATGCTTATGCTCAATCTGGTGTTGATGTTGAAGCGGGTTATGAAGTTGTTGCACGTATCAAAAAACATGTTGCGCGTACTGAACGTGCAGGTGTTATGGGAGCTCTTGGTGGCTTTGGTGGTATGTTCGACCTTACAAAAACTGGTGTGAAAGAACCTGTTTTGATTTCAGGAACTGATGGTGTGGGAACAAAACTTATGCTTGCCATTAAATACGATAAACACGATACAATCGGTCAAGACTGTGTTGCCATGTGTGTTAATGACATCATTGCAGCTGGTGCGGAACCACTTTACTTCCTAGATTACATTGCAACTGGTAAAAATGAACCTGCAAAACTTGAACAAGTCGTTGCAGGTGTTGCTGAAGGTTGTGTTCAATCTGGCGCAGCTCTTATCGGTGGTGAAACTGCTGAGATGCCTGGTATGTATGGTGAAGATGATTATGATTTGGCTGGTTTTGCAGTAGGTGTTGCTGAAAAATCACAAATCATTGATGGTTCAAAAGTTTCTGATGGTGATCTTCTTCTTGGACTTGCTTCAAGTGGGATTCACTCAAATGGTTATTCACTTGTCCGTCGTGTTTTTGCTGATTACACAGGTGAAGAAGTGCTTCCTGAACTTGAAGGCAAAAAATTAAAAGAAGTTCTTCTTGAACCAACACGTATCTACGTTAAAGCGGTGCTTCCACTTATCAAAGAAGAATTGGTTAACGGTATTGCTCACATTACTGGTGGTGGTTTTATTGAAAATGTCCCACGTATGTTTGCGGATGATTTAGCTGCTGAAATCGAAGAAGATAAAGTTCCTGTTCTTCCAATTTTCAAAGCTCTTGAAAAATACGGTAACATCAACCACGAAGAAATGTTTGAAATCTTCAACATGGGTATTGGTTTGATGTTGGCAGTTAGCCCTGATAAGGTCGAGCGCGTGAAAGAATTGCTTGACGAACCAGTTTACGAACTTGGTCGTATTGTTAAAAAAGCTGATGCAAGTGTGGTGATTAAATAATGAAAAAAATCGCAGTTTTTGCGAGTGGTAATGGGTCAAATTTTCAAGTCATTGCGGAGCAATTTCCAGTTGAATTTGTCTTTTCAGACCACCGAGATGCATATGTCTTAGAACGTGCAGAAAAACTCGGTGTGACAGCTCATGCTTTTGAGCTCAAAGAATTTGACAATAAAGTAGCTTACGAAGAGGCTATTGTTACTTTGCTTGAAAAATATGATATTGATTTGATTTGCCTAGCTGGTTATATGAAGATTGTTGGTCCGACTTTACTAGCAGCTTACGAAGGTCGTATCATTAATATTCACCCAGCTTATCTGCCAGAATTTCCAGGTGCTCATGGTATTGATGATGCTTGGGAAGCAGGTGTTGACCAGTCTGGTGTTACTATTCACTGGGTTGACAATGGCGTTGACACGGGAAAAGTGATTAAACAAGTCCGTGTGCCTCGTCTGGCTGATGATACCATTGACAGTTTTGAAGCTCGTATTCATGAAAATGAGTATAAACTCTACCCAGAAGTTTTAGAGAGCTTAGGAGTTGAGAAAAAGTAGTCAGCGCATTTGATAGCATATCTATTGGCATGCTAGTTTATTAGGAGGTTATGATGAAAAAGATTTTGGTGTTTATATTAACTTTTATTGTCGTTGCCTTTATAGTAAATGTACTATTTGATAATCTTGAAAATCCATGCGTCTTAGTTTAGCTATGCTATCAGGCTTATTGCTGGCATTATGATTGACTGGTTTATTTTTTATAGAAAGTAGGACTGAAATGACAAAACGTGCACTAATTAGTGTTTCTGATAAAGCGGGCATTGTTGAATTTGCTCAAGAATTGAAAAAACTTGGTTGGGATATTATCTCGACTGGTGGAACAAAAGTTGCGCTTGATAAAGCAGGTGTTGACACTATCGCGATTGATGATGTGACTGGCTTCCCAGAAATGATGGACGGTCGTGTGAAAACACTTCATCCAAATATTCATGGTGGTCTTTTGGCTCGTCGTGACCTTGACAGCCACCTTCAAGCTGCAAAAGATAACCACATTGAATTGATTGATCTTGTTGTGGTTAACCTTTACCCATTCAAAGAAACAATCTTGAAACCAGAAGTGACTTACGCTGATGCGGTTGAAAATATTGATATCGGTGGTCCTTCAATGCTTCGCTCTGCTGCTAAAAACCATGCTAGTGTAACAGTTGTCGTTGATCCAGCTGACTACGCTGTTGTTTTAGATGAATTGTCAGCTAATGGTGACACAAGCTTTGAAATTCGTCAACGTTTGGCAGCAAAAGTTTTCCGTCATACAGCAGCTTATGATGCTTTAATTGCAGAATATTTCACAAAACAAGTTGGTGAAACAAAACCTGAAAAACTCACAATCACTTACGATTTGAAACAACCAATGCGTTATGGTGAAAATCCTCAACAAGACGCTGATTTCTATCAAAAAGCTTTGCCAACAGATTATTCAATTGCTTCTGCTAAGCAATTGAATGGTAAAGAATTGTCATTTAACAACATCCGCGACGCTGACGCTGCAATCCGCATTATCCGTGACTTCAAAGACCGTCCGACTGTTGTTGCCCTTAAACACATGAACCCGTGTGGTATCGGACAAGCTGATGATATTGAAACAGCTTGGGACTATGCTTATGAATCAGACCCAGTTTCAATCTTTGGTGGAATTGTTGTACTTAACCGTGAAGTTGACGCCGCAACAGCTAAGAAAATGCACGCTATCTTCCTTGAAATCATCATTGCACCAAGTTATTCAGAAGAAGCCCTTGAAATCTTGACAACTAAGAAGAAAAACTTGCGTATTCTTCAATTGCCATTTGAAGCTCAAGAGGCTAGCCAAGTTGAAAAAGAATACACTGGTGTTGTCGGTGGGCTTTTGGTTCAAAACCAAGATGTTGTCGAAGAAAATCCAGCTGATTGGAAAGTTGTAACAAAACGTCAACCAAACGACCAAGAAAAAACAGCGCTTGAATTTGCTTGGAAAGCTATCAAATACGTGAAATCTAACGGTATCATTGTGACAAATGACCACATGACACTTGGGGTTGGTCCTGGTCAAACAAACCGTGTAGCTTCTGTTCGTATCGCTCTTGACCAAGCCAAAGACCGTCTTGACGGTGCTGTTCTTGCTAGTGATGCCTTCTTCCCATTTGCGGATAACGTTGAAGAAATTGCTGCAGCAGGCGTGAAAGCAATTATCCAACCTGGCGGTTCAGTCCGTGATCAAGAATCTATCGATATGGCTGATAAATACGGCATTTCCATGGTATTTACAGGTGTTCGTCACTTCCGTCATTAAGATTAAGAGGTATTAATATAATAGCAAGTACCTTAGCCAAATTGGTTGAGGTGCTTTTTAAGTTTTCTGAAAGAAAATTTTCAGTCTCTCTTAAGCAAACAAACCTATACTAGAGACACTCCTAAATAAACTTTTTTTCATACCCCTGCAAATCCTAATCTATTTTAGATTGGGATTTTTTTCTACCAATGAAGTAAGTGAAAATATAACAGATATTCCTGTGTAAGCATGACCAAAAGGAATGATTTGTGCCTAAAATATTTGAAGACAGCAAGAATAGACACCTGTAACCTTGAAAAAGTGATTAAAGTATAACCATGAATTTGAATTTTTTATCCGTTAATAGGAATGGCTACCCAGAGTTTATTGTATTGATATCAATTTCAAAAATTGTCCTTTAATATTTAATATCATTCTCTGTCATGAATGATTCCTAGTTTTAGTGATTTCATTTTCAATCCTTGACATATAGCATCATACAGCACTAAGATTTTACAAGATGTCACTACTTTATCATTTTTGAAAATGAAAAAAGTAGTGCAGAGTAGCTCTGTCGAACTTTTCCTCACTAAGCCAAAAACATCTTGTTTGATGTCATTAACGAGTTTGTTGGTTGCTTCTAGCTTATACAAATTCGCAAAAGAAGAGATTATTTTGAAATAATTAAAAAACAAGGATTTGATTGTGGTTCTTTCACAAAATAGTTTCCTGTTTTTTATAAAATTTTACAAACTTGTTATATGGATTTTGATAATTTCCGAACAAATATGTTATAATGTTTTTATATAATTCGTAAAATATATTTTGCGTACTTTGTTGAGTTTGGAGCTTAGGCTCTTGTGATGTTTGTATTGAGGTATTTTTACTTATGAAACTTTTAGTTGTTGGCTCTGGTGGGCGCGAGCACGCTATTGCTAAGAAGCTGTTGGAATCTCCTCAAGTGAATCAGGTTTTTGTAGCACCTGGTAATGATGGCATGACACTTGATGGACTTGATTTGGTAAATATCGGTATTACCGAACATTCTAAGCTGATTGATTTTGCGAAAGCTAATGATATTGCTTGGACATTTATCGGACCTGATGATGCTTTGGCTACAGGAATCGTTGATGATTTTAATGCTGCTGGTTTGAAAGCATTTGGACCAAGTAAAGCAGCTGCAGAGCTTGAATGGTCTAAAGATTTTGCTAAATCAATCATGGCTAAATACCATGTTCCAACAGCTGCTTACGGCACTTTCTCAGATTTTGAGCAAGCAAAGAGCTATATTGAAGAACACGGTGCACCAATTGTTGTTAAGGCTGACGGTTTGGCGCTTGGTAAAGGTGTTGTCGTTGCCGAAACAGTAGAACAAGCGATCGAAGCGGCGCATGAAATGTTGCTTGATAATAAATTTGGTGATTCTGGTGCGCGTGTGGTCATTGAAGAATTTCTTGATGGTGAAGAATTTTCATTATTTGCCTTTGTTAATGGTGATAAATTCTATATCATGCCAACTGCACAAGACCACAAACGTGCTTTTGATGACGATAAAGGTCCTAATACTGGTGGTATGGGAGCTTATGCACCAGTTCCACATTTGCCACAAAGTGTTGTTGACACAGCTGTAGAAACAATTGTGAAGCCAGTTCTTAATGGTATGATTGCGGAAGGGCGTCCATATCTTGGTGTTCTTTATGCAGGACTTATTTTGACAGCTGATGGTCCAAAAGTTATCGAATTTAACTCACGTTTTGGTGACCCTGAAACCCAAGTTATCTTACCACGTTTGACATCTGATTTTGCTCAAAATATCACTGACATTTTAGATGGCAAAGCTCCAGAAATCACTTGGACAGACAAAGGGGTCACTCTTGGTGTTGTTGTGGCTTCAGAAGGTTATCCAGTTGCTTATGAAAAAGGTGTCCGCCTTCCAGAGAAAACGTCAGGTGATATTATCACTTATTATGCAGGTGCTAAATTTGCTGATGATAAAGCACTTCTTTCAAATGGTGGTCGGGTTTACATGTTGGTAACAACTAAGGAAGATGTTAAATCAGCACAAGATGCTATCTATGCTGAACTTGCAACTCAAGACACAACAGGTCTTTTCTATCGAAACGATATCGGAAGCAAAGCTATTGGACGTTAAACCAAAATGTATTTTAGTCAGCGCTTGTCTTTTGGGCGAAAGATGTAAGTATAACGGAGGTCATAATTACAATCAAGCCCTTGTAGATTATGTTGTTGACAAAGATGTGATAGCTGTTTGTCCAGAAGTGTTAGCAGGTTTGCCTACACCACGAGAACCAGTTGAATTGCGTGACGGTCGTGTTGTTGATGTTGCTGGTAATTGTTATGATGAGATGTTTGAAAAGGGCATTAAGCGTTGTCTAGATGAAATGGCTGGAAAGTCAATTGATTTAGCAATTTTACAATCACGCAGTCCGTCATGTGGTGTTAATCAAGTCTATGATGGAAACTTTTCTGGACAAAAAGTGGCAGGTAGTGGGCTCTTTGCTCAAAAATTAAAAGAACTTGGCTATCATGTTGTTGATGTTGAAGATATAAAACAATTGGAAGGAAAATAATGAAACCATTAATTTCAGTTATCATGGGTAGTAAATCTGATTGGGCTACCATGAAAAAAACAGCAGAGGTACTTGATCAATTTGGTGTGGCGTATGAAAAGAAAGTTGTTTCTGCGCACCGTACACCAGATTTGATGTTTAAACACGCCGAAGAAGCACGAGGGCGTGGTATTAAGGTGATTATTGCTGGTGCTGGTGGTGCTGCTCATTTGCCTGGTATGGTCGCAGCTAAAACAACACTTCCAGTTATTGGTGTTCCTGTGAAATCACGCGCGCTTAGCGGACTGGATTCGCTTTATTCAATCGTTCAAATGCCTGGCGGAGTGCCTGTGGCAACTATGGCTATCGGAGAGTCAGGAGCAACTAATGCTGCCCTAACAGCTCTTCGTATTTTGGCAATTGAAGATACTGAATTGGCAGAAAAACTAGAAAACTATGCACTTGAACAAGGTAAAGTTGCGGAGGCTTCAACAGATGAACTCGACTAAAACAATCGGTATTATCGGTGGTGGACAACTTGGGCAAATGATGGCTATTTCAGCTATCTATATGGGGCATAAAGTGGTTACTTTGGACCCCGCAGCAGATTGCCCAGCTTCACGTGTGAGTGATATGATTGTGGCACCTTACGATGATGTTGAAGCTATGCGTGAACTAGCAAAACGCTGCGATGTGCTCACTTATGAGTTTGAAAATGTTGATGCGGATGCTTTGGATGTGGTTGTCAAGGAAGGGCAATTACCGCAAGGAACTGATTTGCTTCGTATTTCGCAAAACCGTATCTTTGAAAAAGACTTTCTAGCTAAAACAGCAGGTGTGAAAGTAGCACCGTACAAGGTCGTCACATCAAGTCTTGACCTTGAGGATATTGATTTATCTAAGAAATACGTTTTAAAAACAGCAACTGGCGGTTATGATGGTCATGGTCAAATCGTGATTAAATCAGTTGAAAACTTAGCTGACGCTAACAAATTAGCCAATTCTTGCGAATGTGTTTTGGAAGAATTTGTGAATTTTGACCTTGAAATTTCAGTGATTGTTTCAGGAAATGGCAAGGATATGACCGTTTTTCCAGTACAAGAAAATATTCATCGCAATAATATCTTATCTAAAACAATTGTACCAGCTCGCATTTCTGATGAACTTGCTCAAAAAGCGCAGGCTATGGCTGTTCAAATCGCTGAAAAACTGGAATTATCTGGTACACTTTGTGTCGAAATGTTTGCGACACCTGATGATATCATCATCAATGAAATTGCACCACGTCCCCATAATTCAGGACACTATTCAATTGAAGCCTGTGATTTTTCACAATTTGACACACATATTTTGGGAATTCTCGGCTTGCCACTTCCAAGAATTTACCTCCATCAACCAGCTGTTATGCTGAATGTTCTTGGGCAACACATGGAAAAAGCACAAGCTTATGTGCAAGAAAATCCTAGCGCTCACCTCCACCTTTATGGTAAACTAGAGGCAAAACATAACCGCAAAATGGGACACATTACTTTGTTTAGTGATGAACCAGATACCATTGCGGAAATGGGGGAAGGAATGGATTTTTAAAGTGTTAATCGGAGGAAATATGCTGAAAATCATTGTTCATGCTTATATTGATAATGCTGAGAAAGCTATCGTTGAAGACGTTTTTGCTTCTTCTGATAAGTCTCGTATTTCTGAAAAAATGGCAGAGCTGACAAATAAGTACCTCAATGATTACCTTGCTGTTTATGATTTACCACTTGATACAGATTTAACAACTTTACCTCACTATCCATCTGTTGAAATTGGTAAGGAAGATTTTAATTAATTGTGTTAGTTATTTTATTGATATAACTAAAAAAAGGAAAGGAGCTAGGGTGTTAACCGTATTCACTTAACGCCCTTAATATCTTAAACATGATCGATCGTTATTCACGCCCTGAGATGGCGGCAATTTGGAGTGAAGAAAACAAATACAAAGCTTGGCTTGAAGTTGAAATTTTGGCTGACGAAGCTTGGGCTGAACTGGGAGAAATTCCTAAAGAGGATGTCGCTAAAATCCGTGCCAATGCAAGCTTTGACGTTGACCGTATTTTAGAAATTGAACAACAAACACGTCACGACGTTGTGGCATTCACTCGTGCAGTTTCTGAAAGTCTTGGGCAAGAACGTAAATGGGTGCACTATGGCTTGACATCAACTGACGTTGTTGATACAGCTTATGGTTACCTTTACAAACAAGCTAATGAAATCATCCGCAAAGATTTGCATAATTTCCTTGAAATCATTGCTAACAAAGCTAAAGAACATAAATTTACAATCATGATGGGACGTACTCACGGTGTCCATGCTGAGCCAACTACCTTTGGTTTGAAATTGGCAACTTGGTACAGTGAAATGAAACGTAACATCGAACGTTTTGAACACGCTGCTGCTGGTGTTGAAGCTGGTAAAATCTCAGGTGCTGTTGGTAACTTCGCTAACATTCCACCATTTGTTGAAGCTTATGTGTGTGAAAAACTTGGTATTCGTGCACAAGAAATTTCAACACAAGTTCTTCCGCGTGACCTTCATGCAGAATACTTTGCAGTTCTTGCTAGCATTGCAACATCAATTGAACGTATGGCAACTGAAATCCGTGGTCTGCAAAAATCTGAACAACGTGAAGTTGAAGAATTTTTCGCTAAGGGGCAAAAAGGTAGCTCAGCTATGCCTCACAAACGCAATCCAATCGGTTCAGAAAATATGACAGGTCTTGCACGTGTTGTTCGTGGTCATATGGTAACAGCTTACGAAAATGTGTCACTTTGGCATGAACGTGATATCTCTCACTCATCTGCTGAACGTATTATCTCACCAGATACTACAATCCTTATTGATTACATGCTTAACCGTTTTGGCAATATCGTGAAAAATTTGACTGTTTTCCCAGAAAACATGATTCGCAACATGGGGTCTACTTTTGGTCTTATTTTCAGCCAACGTGTAATGCTTAAATTGATTGAAAAAGGAATGACACGTGAACAAGCTTATGACCTTGTTCAACCTAAGACAGCTTATTCTTGGGATAACCAAGTTGACTTCAAACCACTTCTTGAAGCTGATGAAGAAGTTACTTCACGTTTAACACAAGAAGAAATCGATGAATTGTTCAATCCATCATACTACACTAAACGTGTTGATGAGATCTTTAACCGTATCGGTTTAGGAGATTAAAGTAATAGAATGTCTGAGACTATTTGTCTCAGACATTTTTTATGTATTTTTGTCAGAAAATTCGATATTTTTAAAGAAATTATTTTGTCAAGGGCTGAGGATATATGCTAAAATATGAAGTGTATACTTTTTTTGCTGATAGGAGATTAAGTTGGAAAAGTTTGGGATTAAAGTACGTGCATTAAGAGAGAAAAAGGGAATTTCACGTGAGGAATTCTGTGGTGATGAAACAGAATTGTCTGTGAGACAGCTAGCTAGAATTGAAAAAGGACAATCTGTCCCGACTCTTAATAAGGTGGGATATATTGCAAAAGTATTGGGAGTAACCATTGGTGAGTTAACTGATGGTAAAAATTTAGAACTTTCCACTAGGTATAAGGAGTTAAAGTATTTATTATTACGAACACCGACCTATGGGGATGAGGAACGTCTTAAGAGACAAACTTCATATTTTGATGAAATTTCGGAAAAGTACTATGAAGTTATACCTGAAGAAGAACGTTTAATTATTGATTGTTTACAATCGAAGCTTGATGTTCATTTCAGTGATGATGTTAATTTTGGTGAAGGAATTTTAAATGATTACTTTGACCAAGTTATACGAAAGAAGAACTTTCAAATTAATGATTTAGTTTTGATAGATTTATATTTTGCTTGCCTTGCTTCTGCTAAATCGTTTGTGGGAATCTATAGCTTAGATTTGTATGATAAATTAATGGAGTGTTTACTAGATCAAGAAAATCTTTCACCAGAAACTTCTTTGATTTTAAATAATGTTTTGTTAAATAATGTAGATTTGGTTTTACGATTCCATAGAGAATCTTTTATGAAACGAATTATTATAAAAAGTGACACTATCATGACAAGTGTTCATGATTTTCAAAGACGTCCAGTTTTAAGTTTAGTTGAGTGGAAATATTATTTACAATTTAAAAAAGATTTTTTAGCGGCACAAAAATCTTACTCCAATGCTATTTTATTTGCTAACTTAATTGGAGATACTTATTTGGAAAATAAGTTAATAGAAGAATGGAATAATGACACAACATGACATTTTTGTCATGTTGTTTTCTTGTAAGTTTCGTTAAAATAAACTCATAAATTATCAGAAAGGTTGGAATGGATAAATGCTAAATATTTTCTCAATTGTCCTAACTGGTTGGTGGGGGGTATAATTTCTTAGCTAAACAGTTCGTTAAAAGTTTTGGTTTTGTCCTCATAATATAAACAGAACTTATATTATGAGGATGAAGAGTTTGCAGAAGGAATTCGTCATCCTTAGGTTTTAACTGCCATAGGAAATTAGTTTACTCGGCAGACTGAAAATGATGAATGTCACCGAACTACCCAATGATATTTGAAGCCATTATTCTGGGAATGGGGCTAGATTAAGTATTTCGTATGGCTTATCTGCATTTAGAAGCCTAATATAAAAGAGATTACAAAAATCGGCAAGCAATATTTTGTAGCAAAAGATGAATATAAACAATTTAGGTGTAGTGACAAAATTATTGAAATATATTCAAGTCAGGAAGTTAAAAATTGTTTCGTAGAATTTGAGGTGCCCTTGAATAACATCAACGCCTTTATAGCGGGTCGTAAATTGGAATATAATGAATAGTCTGGATAACATTCGTTGGATTTAGAGCAGTTCATTAGGGCTGATATTGGGACTCAGTAAAATAAAGAGTTATTAAATCTTCTGTATCAGTTAGTTTAATCAGCAAACAAATTGAAGACACTTGAAATATCTATGAAAACTGTGTTTGGGAGATGTCAAAGCCAATCTATACTAAAGATACTCCTAGATAAACTTTTTTCTATCTCCTTGCAATCCTGATCTATTTCAGATTGTTTTTTTGTGAAACGATTTTAGAGATAAAAAAGAAAGAACCCCGCTAGCGGAGCACTTTCAGGAGATTATGAAAAAGAAAAGTTTTAGGATTGATTATATTGTAAATCGGGTGTCTTAATTTTTTCTTAAAAATAAAAATAGAAGTTAGAGTATTTGTCGTGTGATAAGGCTCTATTTTTTGTTATAATGTATAAAAGAAGTTTTTAATAAATGAGTTATTGGCTACGTAGGGAGAGAAAATGAAAAAAGTATGTTTTGTTTGTCTAGGAAATATTTGTCGTAGTCCAATGGCTGAATTTGTGATGAAAGATTTATCTGGTACTGAAAGTTGGCTTATTGAAAGCCGTGCAACTTCTGGCTGGGAACATGGTAATCCCATTCATCATGGAACGCAAAGTATTTTTAAAAAGCATAACATTAGTTATGACAGGCACAAGTCATCTCAACAGATTTCGCGCAAAGATTTCTATGATTTTGATGTTATTATTGGTATGGATGCGGAAAATGTTGCAGATTTGAAACATATGTCACAAGGAAAGTATGATGACAAAATCTTTCTTTTTGTAAAAGGTGGTGTACCAGATCCTTGGTTTACAGGTGATTTTGATGCGACCTATGATTTGGTTAAGTGTGGTTGTGAACAATGGCTAACGCGGCTAAAAAATTCTTAAAAAGAGAAGTTGAGCAAAAATGAAAAAAATAAAAATAACCCGAGGGCGCATAGAGCTCTTAACGGTTTTGATTCTTATCATCTGTGGTTTATCCGTTTTTACGCTATCAATGAAATCTAAAACAACGTTAACCTACGACAATGGTAAAATAACCTACACAGGCTATGTTGTTAATCATCGTATGAATGGTCAGGGAAAATTGACTTATGAGAATGGTGATACCTATGAAGGTAATTTTGTGGATGGTGTTTTTGAAGGTCAAGGAACTTTTACCTCAAATTCTGGTTGGACATATCAAGGAGAATTTAAAAATGGTCAGCCAGACGGTCAAGGAACTTTGACAGCGCAAAATGGAGAGATATATACAGGAACCTTTAAACAGGGGATTTTTCAAAAATGAGAATAAAATGGTTTTCAATGGTTAGGGTGACGGGGCTCTTGCTCGTTTTGCTCTATCATTTCTTTAAAACGGCTTTTCCAGGCGGTTTTATTGGTGTTGATATTTTCTTTACATTTTCAGGATATTTGATTACGGCTTTACTGATTGATGAATATGCGAAAAACAAGAAAATTGATCTTTTAGGCTTTTACAAGAGGCGTTTTTATCGTATTGTGCCTCCGTTGGTGTTGATGATTCTTATCATTATGCCGTTTACTTACTTGGTACGCAAAGACTACGTGGCAAGTATTGGTAGTCAAATTGCGGCAGCGGTAGGATTTACAACGAATTTTTATGAAATTATCACAGGCGGTAATTACGAAACGCAATTTATCCCACATCTCTTTGTTCATACATGGAGTTTGGCAATTGAGATGCATTTTTATTTGATTTGGGGATTTTTGGTTTGGTTTTTAGGAAAACATCGCGATAATGTAGCAAAATTCCGTAGTTTGATTTTTGCAGTTTCTGCAGCATTTTTTACTGGAAGTTTCCTATCAATGTTTATTCGAGCGTTTTTTGTTGACAACGTTTCGACAATTTACTTTTCATCTTTGTCCCACAGTTTCCCGTTTTTCTTAGGAGCCATGATGGCAACGATGACAGGAATTCGAGAAACAACGGCACGTTTCAAAAAGAATGTTCGTCTCTGGTCAACAAAACGCAGTATTTTGACAATGCTGCTCAGCTTTGTTTTGTTGCTACTGTTGACATTTGCTTTGAAATTTGACCAACGAATCACGTATTTGTTTGGCTTTGTATTAGCAAGTTTATTTACAACGGTGATGATTTATGCGGCGCGTGTGCTAAATGACCAAACGCCTAATGCCACAGAGCCCGCTATTATCAACTATTTGGCAGATGTTAGTTATGGTGTTTATCTTTTCCATTGGCCATTTTACATTATCTTCACGCAACTAATGTCAAATGGTTTAGCGGTATTTGTAACGGTTATCTTTTCATTGATATTTTCAACGCTGTCTTATTATGTGTTGGAGCCGTTTCTTGCTGGCAAGCCTGTCAAATTGCTTGGCTTAAATTTGGATTTACATCCTTATCAAAAATGGCTTTATGGTGGAGGAGTTTTGTTTGGCTTGGTGACAATTGTGACCATTATCATTTCTCCAGCTGTTGGTGATTTTGAGACAAGTCTTTTGGTGAATTCGCTCCAGCAAGCACAGACTAATTTGAATCGGACACATACTGTAACTGCTGGGGATGCAACGGCTTTAAGTGATGTTACTGTCATTGGAGATTCCGTAGCTCTTCGCTCAAGTGCTTCATTTTCAAGCTTACTTCCAGATGCTCAAGTGGATGCTGCGGTTAGCCGAAGCTTTGATGATGCTTTTGAGATTTTCCAAAATGAAATTTCAAGCGGAACATTATCGCAAACAACAGTTCTTGCGGTGGGGGTTAATTCGCTAGATAATTACCAAGAAGATTTGCAGCAGTTTATTGATGCTCTGCCAGATGGCTATCGTTTGATTATTGTGACACCTTACAATGCTAATAATGAAGCTCAAGTCAAAGAAGTTCGTGATTATGAGCTGACTTTGGCTGATACTTATAATTATGTTACGGTGGCAGATTGGTATAAAGCAGCAACTAAACACCCAGAAATCTGGAGTGGTACTGATGGCGTGCATTACAGTGATAGTGATACGACTGGTGCAGACCTTTATGTAAAAACGATTCAAAAAGCAATTGAAAAATCCGCTAAAAATCCAGCCAAAGGAGAATCGGATTCTTAGTTTGTTTCAGAAACCAACTTCGGTTGGTTTTTTTGTTCAAAATGTCAATTTTTTATCATTTCATGTAAGAAATAATAACATCAAAAAAAGTTTTAAAAATACCTTTACAGCATAGGTTTGAAGCGTTATAATACAGGTGACATAAAACGTGAGAAGAAAGGAGAAAGAAAAGGTGGCTGATTTATTCTACGACGTCTTGGCAAGCGTCTGGATTTCTATTGCTGGTGTTGATTCACGTTGGGGAAGATAAGAAATTAGAGAGGCTGAGACAAAATTCTCAGCTTTTTTATATAGTTATTATTTACAAGATGCAGTAGTTGAGTGGGTTCTAATAAGCTTTTACAACCCTTTTGAAGTCGAGCTATGCTTGGCTTCATTTCCAACCTCAAAAGGTTCCCCAAACCTTTTTGATGTCAATCTTCACTTGACTCCTACCTCGAAAGAATCCCCAAATCTTTCGAGCCATGCGGAGGTGAGTTATCAAGGTTCGGGGAACCTTTATAATCAATCGGGAAATAAAACTTACGAAGTAAGTGTCAAAAACGGTCTGGGGATAGACCGTTTTAGATCAGCAACAAGAAATTAAGACTTGCTGAAAATCAAGTTTCTTTGAAACTACTGATTCGCTTTTTAATTTTTAGGCTCATGAATAAAATCTTCACTGGGGATTTTATTTGTCTCAGGAAAGTTCTAAAATGAAGTTAGCCACCTAAGGGTATCAAAAAACATCTCAGAGAGATATAATTGTAATCACCACAACAACAATTAGAAAGACTCTGAGATGCAAAACTATTATACACCAAAAAGTAAACATTTAACACTAACTGAACGTAGAATGATTGAACGTTGGCTTCAAGAAGGGCTCTCAAACCGTGAAATCGCTAGGAGATTAGCTAAAGCTCCTCAAACCATTCACAACGAAGTCAAACGTGGTCAGGTTAGACAACAAGTGCGTAAAGGAAAATTTGAAGTGATCTACTCAGCTGATTTTGCTCAAAAAGCCTATCAAAACAATCGCAAACGTTCTGTTAAACAAGTCTCCCTAACCAAGGGACTCAAAGAAAAGATAACTCACTACATCGAACAGAAATACTCTCCCGAGATGATGATAAAGTCAAAAGGGATACCTGTTCCCATCTCTACCATTTACTACTGGATTCATCATGGACACTTAGGATTGACCAAGGCTGATATGCTTTATCCTCGACAAGAGAAAGCTAAGAAAAAGCATGCTAGTCCCAATTTTAAGCCAGCTGGAAAGTCTATTGAGGAACGACCAGAAAGCATTAATAAGCGTGAGAATATCGGTGATTTTGAAATTGATACAGTTATTCAAACACGGGCAAAAAACGAGTGTCTGTTGACTCTAACCGATAGAAAGAGTCGTTATCAAATCATTCGACTCATTCCCGATAAGTCCGCGTTTTCAGTCAATCAAGCTCTGAAAGCAATCCTCAAGGATTATCAAATGAACTCTATCACAGCTGATAACGGGGCTGAGTTCAGTCGTTTAGCAGAAGTTTTTGACCCTACTCATATCTACTATGCCCACCCGTATTCTTCTTGGGAGCGTGGTACTAATGAGAATCATAATAGACTCATCCGGCGTTGGTTGCCTAAGGGAAGCAAAAATGCGACTCAACAACAAGTCGCATTTATTGAAAACTGGATTAACAACTATCCAAAGAAACTATTCAATTATAAATCTCCTAAAGAGTTTTTACAGACTGGCTAATTTGAACTTGAAATTTGGCTTTTATTTGTCTCACTCCCTTTTTTCGATAATTATCATAAATTTGTATAAATTTTCTGATAATTATGGTAAAATAGACAAAAGACTATCTATATATATGAGGAATTTGTGATGACGTTAATTTACCAATCAACTCGTGATGAAAATAACAAAGTAACTGCTAGTCAAGCTATCTTACAAGGATTGGCAACTGACGGTGGTTTATTTACCCCTGTCTCACTTCCAGAAGTGGCATTGGATTTTGAAACTTTAAAAGATGCTTCTTACCAAGAAGTGGCTAAGCTTGTATTGTCTGCATTTTTAGACGATTTCACAGAAGAAGAGTTGGCTTACTGTATTGATTCTGCTTACGATGCTAAATTTGATACACCAGAAATCGCACCGCTGGTTAAATTAGGTGACCAATATAATCTTGAACTTTTCCATGGGTCAACTATTGCGTTTAAAGACATGGCATTGTCAATCTTGCCATACCTTTTGACAACGTCAGCTAAAAAACAAGGCGTTGATAACAAAATCGTGATTTTGACAGCGACATCAGGTGATACTGGTAAAGCTGCAATGGCTGGTTTTGCAGATGTCCCAGGAACAGAAATCATTGTTTTCTATCCAAAAGACGGTGTCAGCAAAATTCAAGAGCTTCAGATGACAACACAAACTGGTGATAACACACACGTTGTAGCCATTACTGGTAACTTTGATGATGCGCAAACAGATGTAAAACGTATGTTTAACGACGTTGATTTGCGTGAAAAATTGCTTGCGCACAAGACACAATTTTCATCAGCGAACTCAATGAATGTTGGGCGTTTGGTACCACAAGTTGTTTATTATGTTTATGCTTATGTACAACTTGTTAAAGCTGGTCATATTAAAGCAGGCGACAAAGTAAACTTTACAGTTCCAACAGGAAACTTTGGTAACATTCTAGCAGCTTACTATGCAAGCCAAATTGGTGTCCCAGTTGGTAAATTAATCTGTGCTTCAAATGAAAACAAAGTTTTAACCGACTTCTTCACAACAGGGACTTATGATAAAAAACGTGAGTTTAAAGTCACAACAAGTCCTTCAATGGATATCTTGGTATCATCTAACTTAGAACGTTTGATTTTCCATTTGTTGGGAAATGATGCTGCTAAGACGAAAGCATTGATGGAACAATTGGTCTCAGAGGGCGAATACACACTTCCTGATGTTGACCAATCGATTCTTGATTTATTTGAAGCAGGCTATGCAACAGAAGTTGAAACGTCTGCTGAAATCAAACGTGTCTATGAAGCATCTGATTACATTGAGGACCCACATACGGCAGTTGCATCAGCTGTTTATCAAAAATACGCAGAGCGCACAGGTGATAAAACACCAACTGTGATTGCTTCAACAGCAAGTCCATATAAATTCCCACGTGTGGCAGTTGAAGCTGTTAGTGGACAAGCACCTGCAGATGATTTTGTTGCTGTTAAGGAACTTGAAAAATTATCAGGTGTTGCCATTCCAAAAGCTGTCAATGGACTTGAAACAGCTGAGGTTCGTCACAAAACGGTTGTGGCAACAGGTGATATGCAAAAAGCAGTTGAAAATTATTTAGGGCTTTAAATTTATAAAAGTAGAAGCTGAGGCTGGTTCTCAGCTTTTCTTTCTGTTACGATAAGGGTATGAAACAAACAAAGAAAATTATTCACTTGGCTTTTCCTGCTATGATGGAAAATTTGCTGCAGATGCTGATGGGAGTGGTTGACAACTACCTTGTTGCTCAGGTTGGTTTGATTGCCGTTTCAGGTGTTTCTGTTGCTAATAATATTATGACAATTTATCAAGCTGTTTTCATTGCTCTCGGAGCTGCGGTTTCAAGTCTGGTAGCTAAAAGTCGTGGTGAAGAAAATAATGAAAAGACGGTGCAATATCAGTCTGAAGCGATTTTGGTAACACTAGGTCTTAGTTTAGTTCTAGGGCTTTTTTCCTTGCTTTTTGGAAAAACAATTCTTCATTGGCTAGGAACAGAAACAACGGTTACACAAGCGGGTGGTCTGTATTTGGCGATTGTTGGTGGTTTGATTCTTAGTCTTGGTTTGATGACAACGTTGAGTGCGTTTTTGCGTGCTTTAGGCAAACCACAGTTACCAATGTATGTTAGTTTATTGAGCAATGTTTTAAATGCGATTTTTTCTGCGGTATCTGTTTTTGTTTTTCACTGGGGTATTGCTGGTGTTGCTTGCTCAACGGTCTTGTCACGTTTTATCGGTACATTGTTGTTAGCAAGTCAATTGCCGATGAGCAATATTTTAAAAACGATAAAATGGCATTTGGATAGTGATTTGTTGAAAATAGCCTTGCCTGCGGCTGGTGAACGTCTAATGATGCGTGCTGGTGATGTGGTTATCGTTGCGATTATTGTCAAATTTGGTACAGAATTCGTTGCAGGAAATGCTATTGGGGAAACCTTGACGCAGTTTAATTATATGCCAGGAATGGGTGTTGCGACAGCAACTGTTATTCTTGTAGCACATAGTCTTGGACAAAAAAATACCAAAGATATTAAACAACTGGTACGTGATTCGTATTTGATTTCGATGATTATGATGCTTTGTGTCGGTGCCTTGGTTTATGTATTTGGTAGTCATTTGACTTATCTTTTCACGACCAACCAAACAGCGCTGGCAGCTAGCCTTGTTGTGTTGTTTTATTCTTTTGTCGGTGGTCCAGCAACAGCAGGTACACTTATTTACACAGCAGCGTGGCAAGGTTTAGGTAATGCAAAACTTCCATTTTACGCCACAACATTTGGAATGTGGGTCATTCGAATTATTTCAGGGTATGTGTTGGGAGTTAGCCTAAAACTTGGTTTGACAGGTGTTTGGTTAGCGACATTAGTAGATAATATTTTCCGTTGGCTTTTCTTATACTCCCTTTACAAAAAATATATGAAGCAATTGACACAACCTAATTAAAAAAATAATCATTAGAAAAGTTTTGTGATTTTTGTTATGCTACAATAAAGAACTTATTTCAGGAAGTAACGCTATGGAACTGAATCATGTGAAAGAATTTATTGCCTTAACAAAGACAGAAAATTATCTAGAAGCAGCGGAGAACTTATTTACTTCGCAATCTAGCTTGTCAAAACATATAAAATCTTTGGAAGCTGAACTTGGAACAACTCTATTTGACCGAACGACACGTCAAGTTAAACTCAATGAAGCAGGAAAAGTATTTCTCAAATACGCTCAGCAGCTAATTGATATCTAGCACTAATGTAATACGGCGCTTATTAATCTCAAGGAAGCTGAAGAGCAAACTTTGACAATCGGCTCAATTCCAATTATGACTCCTTATAGTATCACAGATATGCTCATTGATTTTAAAAAGGCGAATGTAAAAATTAATCTGAGCATTATTGAAGGTGAGGCTGGGTAACTTAAACAGAGGCTTCGAAATGATGAATGTGATTTGATTTTTATTCGTCGATTGTCAGCCCCAAAAGAAGTTACAGAGGATTTGGATGATTTTGCAGTAATCAATTTCATGACGGATTATTTGGTTGCGGTGTTACTAAATGATCACTCCTTGGCTAACCAAGCTCTGATTGACTTGTCGGAATTGAAAAATGAAGAACTTTTATTCTTACCTCTTCATTCTGTCATGCATAACATTTCACTTCAAGTTTGTCGTCAAGCTGGCTTTACGTTGTCAATTGCTTATACAGGAAAGCGTGCTGAAAATATTATCGACCTTGTTAGTAAAGGAATGGGCATTTCGCTATTAATGGCAAAACCTATTTCCTATATCAATACGCGAAATCTGGTGAAACTAGTGCCTGTTCTTCCGCATATCGAGACAGAAATCGTCATTTATTATAAGAAAAATGCCCTGTTATCAAAAGCAGCTAGTCACTTTTTAGAATTTGTTCAGCGATAGAGGAGTGGTTTTGCCCACTCCTTTGTTGTTTAAAATTATTCATTTTAGAATAGATTGCTCTAAAAACGGAATTGTTTTGGATGGCATTTGCTATGGTTTTTTGCATGGAATATTACAATTTATCACTTAATAACGGTGGTGCCAACTATGTTTAGTTTTGGACGTATTGAAAGAAGTACGGTGGATTACAAGCATCGTTTTTCTCATTCAAGACTTCTTCAGTGGACCAATTGCAGTTCGCTTGATGTCAATACTGGCAAAGTCTGAAGAAATTCCTGCGTTCATGTGACCAACGATACAAAGGATTTCCACAGTCTGTGTGATGTATCCAAGTATGGCAGTTGTTTCGTCTATTTTATTTAAGCATCCATGGGGAAATTTCATTCCAACGGTTTTAACCACGCTAACGTTTAATTTTCCAATGGTGTTTTCAATTCAAATCTTTTTATTAGGTCCTGTCCTCAAAAAATTAATTCTAGAATCAAGAAATAAATAACATCTTTTTGTTCCAAAGATAGTTTCTTCCTACTCAAAGTGCTTTTTGCTAACTATATATGTAAGAAATCAGGTGATTGCCTGATTTTTTTGTCAATGCTTAAAATGTTGGTAGTACCTGAAAACATTTTCTTGGAAAAAAACTAAAAAAATCCGATAAAAAACCTTGCAAACTCTTGTCAAATCTGATATTATATACTGGTGCTGTAAATACAGTAACTTTAGCTATGATACAAGAGGTTGCGACACGCTCGGTTGCATTGCCACGCAAAGGTGTGTTGGTTTTCTTGAGGAGCTAGCCTATTATCTTAAATAGACGAAAAGGAGAAAAAGATGGCAAACAAAAAAATCCGTATCCGTTTGAAAGCATACGAACATCGTACACTTGATACAGCGGCAGAAAAAATTGTTGAAACTGCAACACGTACAGGTGCTACAGTTGCTGGACCGGTTCCACTTCCAACTGAACGTAGCTTGTACACAATTATTCGTGCGACTCACAAATACAAAGATTCACGCGAACAATTTGAAATGCGTACTCACAAACGCTTGATCGATATCATCAACCCAACTCAAAAAACAGTTGACGCTTTGATGAAATTGGATCTTCCAAGTGGTGTTAACGTAGAAATCAAACTCTAATAAGGATTTGATGATTGAGCACAAAAAACGCTCGTTAAAAACTTTTTAAATAAATTAAAGTAAAGGAAATATTCTCTCATGACAAAAGGAATCTTAGGGAAAAAAGTGGGAATGACTCAAATCTTCACTGAATCTGGTGAATTTATCCCTGTTACTGTCATCGAAGCAACTCCAAACGTTGTGCTTCAAGTGAAAACTGTTGAAACAGACGGTTATGAAGCAGTTCAAGTTGGTTTTGACGACAAACGTGAGGTGTTGAGCAACAAACCTGCCAAAGGCCATGTAGCAAAAGCTAACACAGCTCCTAAGCGCTTCATTCGTGAATTCAAAAACATTGAAGGCTTGGAAGTTGGGCAAGAAATCACAGTTAATACATTCGAAGCTGGAGATGTTGTTGATGTAACTGGTACATCTAAAGGTAAAGGTTTCCAAGGTGTTATCAAACGCCATGGTCAATCTCGTGGGCCAATGGCTCACGGTTCTCGTTATCACCGTCGTCCAGGTTCTATGGGACCTGTTGCGCCTAACCGTGTTTTCAAAAACAAACACTTAGCAGGACGTATGGGTGGGAACCGTGTGACAATCCAAAACCTTGAAGTTGTTCAAGTTATCCCAGAGAAAAACGTTATTCTTATCAAAGGTAACGTACCGGGTGCTAAGAAATCTCTTATCACTATCAAATCAGCAGTTAAGGCTGCTAAATAATAAGAAAGGAGAAAACAGTTAAAATGGCAAACGTAAAACTATTTGACCAAACTGGTAAAGAAGTTAGCTCAGTTGAGTTGAACGACGCTATCTTCGGTATCGAACCAAACGAATCAGTAGTATTTGATGTCGTTATCAGCCAACGTGCTAGCCTTCGCCAAGGTACTCACGCAGTTAAAAACCGCTCTGCCGTATCTGGTGGTGGTCGTAAACCATGGCGTCAAAAAGGAACTGGACGTGCTCGTCAAGGTTCTATCCGCTCACCACAATGGCGTGGTGGTGGTGTAGTCTTCGGACCAACTCCACGTTCATACGGATACAAACTTCCACAAAAAGTTCGTCGCCTTGCATTGAAATCAGTTTACTCAGCTAAAGTTGCTGAAGATAAATTTGTAGCTGTAGAAAGCCTTTCGTTTACAGCTCCAAAAACTGCTGAATTCGCAAACGTACTTTCAGCTCTTAACGTTGACTCAAAAGTACTTGTAATCCTTGAAGAAGGAAACGAATTTGCAGCTCTTTCTGCACGTAACCTTCCAAACGTTAAAGTTGCAACTGCAACAACTGCAAGTGTTCTTGATATCGTAAACAGCGACAAACTTCTTGTTACTAAAGAAGCAATCTCTACAATCGAGGAGGTTCTTGCATAATGAATTTGTACGACGTAATCAAAAAACCAGTAATCACTGAAAAATCAATGTACGACCTCGAAGCAGGTAAATATACATTCGAAGTTGACTCTCGTGCGCACAAACTTTTGATCAAACAAGCTGTTGAAGCTGCTTTTGATGGAGTTAAAGTTGCAAACGTGAACACTGTAACAGTTAAACCAAAAGCAAAACGTGTTGGTCGTTACACTGGTTTCACTTCAAAAACTAAAAAAGCTATCATCACTCTTACAGCTGATTCTAAAGCAATCGAGTTGTTTGCAGCTGAAGCTGAATAATCTAAGGAGGAAATAACGTGGGTATTAAAGCTTATAAACCAACGACAAATGGTCGTCGTAATATGACTTCTTTGGATTTTGCTGAAATCACTACAAGCACTCCTGAGAAATCATTGCTTGTTTCACTTAAAAACAAAGCTGGTCGTAACAACAACGGTCGCATCACTGTACGTCACCAGGGTGGCGGTCACAAACGTCACTACCGTTTGATTGACTTCAAACGTAACAAAGATGGCGTTGAAGCAGTTGTAAAAACTATTGAGTATGATCCAAACCGTACAGCTAACATCGCTCTTGTACATTATACTGACGGTGTGAAAGCTTATATCCTTGCGCCTAAAGGACTTGAAGTTGGTCAACGTATCGTTTCAGGCCCAGATGCAGATATTAAAGTTGGTAACGCTCTTCCGCTTGCTAACATCCCTGTTGGTACAGTTATTCACAATATCGAACTTCAACCAGGTAAAGGTGCTGAATTGATTCGTGCTGCTGGGGCTTCTGCACAAGTCCTTGGTCAAGAAGGTAAATACGTGCTTGTTCGTCTTCAATCAGGCGAAGTTCGTATGATTCTTGGTACTTGCCGTGCTACAATCGGTACAGTTGGTAACGAACAGCAATCACTTGTAAACCTTGGTAAAGCTGGTCGTAGCCGTTGGATGGGTATCCGTCCTACAGTTCGTGGTTCTGTAATGAACCCTAATGATCACCCACACGGTGGTGGTGAAGGTAAAGCACCAGTTGGACGTAAAGCGCCATCTACTCCTTGGGGTAAACCTGCGCTTGGTCTTAAAACGCGTAACAAAAAAGCTAAATCTGACAAACTTATTGTTCGTCGTCGTAACGATAAATAATTCAGTCGCTTAGTTAAATAATCATCCGCCAGCTCGGTAGTGTGCATTTTGCACACAGGCCGCTGTGGTACTATATTTTAAAGGAGAAAACTACAAAATGGGACGTAGTCTTAAAAAAGGACCTTTCGTCGATGAGCATTTGATGAAAAAAGTTGAAGCTCAAGCAAATGACGAAAAGAAAAAAGTAATTAAAACTTGGTCACGTCGTTCAACGATTTTCCCAAGTTTCATTGGTTATACAATCGCAGTTTATGATGGACGTAAACACGTACCAGTTTACATCCAAGAAGACATGGTAGGTCACAAACTTGGTGAATTCGCGCCAACTCGTACTTACAAAGGTCACGCAGCTGACGATAAGAAAACACGTCGTTAATAGGAGGAGGACACAATGGCAGAAATTACTTCAGCTAAAGCAATGGCTCGTACAGTCCGTGTTTCACCTCGTAAAACACGTCTTGTACTTGATCTTATCCGTGGTAAGAATGTTGCTGACGCAATCGCAATCTTGAAATTCACCCCAAACAAAGCAGCTCGCGTAGTTGAAAAAGTTCTTAACTCTGCTATCGCTAATGCAGAAAACAACTTTGGTTTGGAAAAAGCTAATTTGGTAGTATCTGAAACTTTCGCAAACGAAGGACCAACTATGAAACGTTTCCGTCCACGTGCTAAAGGTTCAGCTTCACCAATCAACAAACGCACAACTCACGTCACAGTAGTTGTGTCAGAAAAATAAGGAGGTAAAATCGTGGGTCAAAAAGTACATCCAATTGGTATGCGTGTCGGAATCATCCGTGATTGGGATGCGAAATGGTATGCTGAAAAAGAATACGCGGATTACCTTCATGAAGATCTTGCAATCCGCAAATTCATTCAAACAGAATTGGCAGACGCTTCAGTTTCACGTATTGAAATTGAACGTGCTGTAAATAAAGTAATTGTTTCACTTCACACTGCTAAACCAGGTATGGTTATCGGTAAAGGTGGAGCTAATGTTGACGCTCTTCGCGCTAAACTTAACAAATTGACTGGAAAACAAGTTCACATCAACATCGTTGAAATCAAACAACCTGATTTGGACGCACACCTTGTTGGTGAAAACATCGTACGTCAACTTGAACAACGTGTTGCTTTCCGTCGTGCTCAAAAACAAGCTATCCAACGTACAATGCGTGCAGGTGCTAAAGGTATTAAAACTCAAGTATCTGGTCGTTTGAACGGTGCTGATATCGCTCGTAGTGAAGGTTATTCAGAAGGAACTGTTCCACTTCATACACTTCGTGCAGATATTGACTACGCTTGGGAAGAAGCTGACACTACTTACGGTAAACTTGGTGTTAAAGTTTGGATTTACCGTGGTGAAGTTCTTCCAGCTCGTAAAAACACTAAAGGAGGCAAATAACAAATGTTAGTACCTAAACGTGTTAAACACCGTCGCGAATTCCGTGGAAAAATGCGCGGTGAAGCTAAAGGTGGTAAAGAAGTCGCATTCGGTGAATACGGTCTTCAAGCTACTACTAGCCACTGGATCACAAACCGTCAAATCGAAGCTGCCCGTATCGCAATGACTCGTTACATGAAACGTGGTGGTAAAGTTTGGATTAAAATCTTCCCACACAAATCATACACTGCTAAAGCTATCGGTGTACGTATGGGATCTGGTAAAGGGGCACCTGAAGGTTGGGTAGCACCAGTTAAACGTGGTAAAGTGATGTTTGAAATCGCTGGTGTATCTGAGGAAGTTGCACGTGAAGCACTTCGTCTTGCTAGCCACAAATTGCCAGTTAAGACTAAATTCGTGAAACGTGAAGCAGAATAAGGAGAAATCATGAAACTTCAAGAAATTAAAGATTTTGTTAAAGAGCTTCGTGGTCTTTCTCAAGAAGAGCTTGCTAAGAAAGAAAACGAACTTAAGAAAGAACTTTTCGATCTTCGTTTCCAAGCTGCAGCAGGTCAACTTGATCAAACTGCTCGTTTGAACGAAGTTAAAAAACAAATTGCACGCGTAAAAACAGTGCAATCTGAAAAGAAATAATAGATTGGGAAAGGAGAAATTCTAATAATGGAACGTAATCAACGTAAAACCCTTGTTGGACGCGTAGTATCTGACAAAATGGATAAAACAATCACTGTTGTAGTTGAAACTAAACGTAACCACCCAGTCTATGGTAAACGTATCAACTATTCTAAAAAATACAAAGCACATGATGAAAACAACGTTGCTAAAGAAGGCGATATCGTTCGTATCATGGAAACTCGTCCACTTTCAGCTACAAAACGCTTCCGTCTTGTAGAAGTAGTGGAAGAAGCTGTTATTATCTAATCAAACTAAAAGGAGAAATTTGAAATGATTCAACAAGAAACTCGCTTGAAAGTTGCTGATAATAGCGGTGCTCGTGAGATTTTGACTATCAAAGTTCTTGGTGGTTCAGGACGTAAATTCGCTAACATCGGTGACGTAATCGTTGCTTCTGTAAAACAAGCTACTCCTGGTGGAGCTGTTAAAAAAGGTGATGTCGTAAAAGCTGTTGTTGTTCGTACTAAATCTGGTGCACGCCGTCCAGACGGTTCATACATCAAATTTGATGACAACGCTGCAGTAATCATCCGTGATGACAAAACTCCTCGCGGAACTCGTATCTTCGGCCCTGTTGCACGTGAATTACGTGAAGGTGGCTTCATGAAGATCGTATCACTTGCACCAGAAGTACTTTAATCAATAAAAAACACAAACTAAGTCCCCTGCATTTGCAGGGTGCCCATTAGGGCGTAAGAAATAATAGGAGAAAAACCAAATGTTTGTAAAAAAAGGCGACAAAGTTCGCGTTATTGCTGGTAAGGACAAAGGCGTTGAAGCTGTAGTTCTTAAAGCTCTTCCTAAAGTCAACAAAGTTGTTGTCGAAGGTGTTGCTATTGTTAAAAAACATCAAAAACCAAACAACGAAAACCCTCAAGGTGCTATCGTAGAAAAAGAAGCACCAATCCATGTGTCTAATGTACAAGTTCTTGACAAAAATGGTGTAGCAGGACGTGTTGGTTACAAAGTTGTAGACGGCAAAAAAGTTCGTTACAACAAAAAATCAGGCGAAGTGCTTGATTAATCACGAAGGAAAGGAGAAAGTATAAGTAATGGTAAATCGCTTAAAAGAAAAATACACTAACGAAGTCGTTCCTGCTTTGACTGAAAAATTCAACTATACTTCAGTTATGGCTGTTCCAAAAGTTGAGAAAATCGTTCTTAACATGGGTGTTGGTGATGCTGTAAATAACTCTAAAAACCTTGAAAAAGCTGCTGCTGAATTGGCACTTATCTCAGGTCAAAAACCATTGATTACTAAAGCTAAGAAATCAATTGCTGGCTTCCGTCTTCGTGAAGGTGTAGCGATCGGTGCAAAAGTTACCCTTCGTGGTGAACGTATGTACGAATTCTTAGATAAATTGGTTACTGTTTCACTTCCACGTGTACGTGACTTCCACGGTGTCCCAACAAAATCTTTTGACGGACGTGGTAACTACACACTTGGTGTGAAAGAACAATTGATCTTCCCAGAAATCAACTTTGATGATGTTGATAAAGTGCGTGGTCTTGATATTGTTATCGTAACTACAGCTAACACTGACGAAGAAGGTCGTGAATTGCTTAAAGGTCTTGGAATGCCTTTTGCAAAATAATTTAGGAGGTAAATCAATTGGCTAAAAAATCTATGATTGCTAAGAATCATCGCCCTGCGAAATTCTCTACGCAAGCTTACACTCGTTGCGAACGTTGTGGCCGTCCACATTCAGTTTACCGCAAATTTAAACTTTGCCGTGTTTGCTTCCGTGAGTTAGCTTACAAAGGACAAATCCCAGGCGTTACTAAAGCGTCTTGGTAAAATTATGGTACTAAACCCGTGGTGAACAAAGCAAAGTTAGGAAATCGAAGATGTTTGCTTGCAAACGAGTCGATTTATCTATTTTGCACAGTTCATAGGGCGAGTTCAAATTCGCTTTTCATCTGAGAAGTATACAACCAGCCCACTCGGGCGACATTAACTAGCAAGTGAAATATTCAAACTACTAGTAAGAGGAGAAATATATAATGGTTATGACTGATCCAATTGCAGACTTTTTGACACGCATTCGTAATGCTAACCAAGCAAAACACGAAGTGCTTGAAGTACCTGCATCAAATATCAAAAAAGGAATTGCTGAAATTCTTAAACGCGAAGGTTTCGTGAAAAACGTTGAAGTTATCGAAGATGACAAACAAGGTATTATCCGCGTATTCCTTAAATACGGACAAAACGGTGAACGTGTTATCACTAACTTGAAACGTATCTCTAAACCAGGTCTTCGTGTTTACGCAAAGCGTGAAGATGTTCCTAAAGTCCTTAGCGGACTTGGAATTGCAATCATCTCTACATCAGAAGGGCTTTTGACTGACAAAGAAGCTCGTCAAAAGAACGTTGGTGGAGAAGTTATTGCTTACGTTTGGTAAGATAAAGCTTCTTTTCAAATTTTGTTGAAAAAGTTTCTTACTAAAAATAATGGACTATAGATACAGTTATTCTGTATAATAGTCGCCCCGTGAAAACTTGTCGCATATGCGGCTTGACAATCTAACAGGAGAAAATAAAAACTATGTCACGTATTGGTAATAAAGTTATCAACTTGCCTGCTGGTGTAGAAGTTACTAACAATGATAACGTAGTAACTGTCAAAGGACCTAAAGGCGAACTCACTCGTGAGTTTAATAAAAATATTGAAATCAAAGTTGAAGGCACTGAAGTTTCACTTCACCGTCCAGATGACTCAAAAGAAATGAAAACAATCCACGGTACAACTCGTGCTAACTTGAACAACATGGTTGTTGGTGTTTCTGAAGGTTTCAAAAAAGAACTTGAAATGCGCGGAGTTGGTTACCGTGCTCAACTTCAAGGTTCAAAACTTGTACTTTCTGTAGGTAAATCTCACCAAGACGAAGTAGAAGCTCCGGAAGGTGTTTCATTTGAAGTTCCATCTGCAACTACTATCGTTGTTAACGGTATCAACAAAGAAGTTGTTGGTCAAACAGCAGCTTACATCCGTAGCCTTCGTGCTCCAGAGCCTTACAAAGGTAAAGGTATCCGCTACGTTGGTGAATACGTACGTAGTAAAGAAGGTAAAACTGGTAAATAATAGATTGTGGGAAATTTTGCAAGCCTTACTTTTGCAAAGCCCATGTTCTAGCATTTATAATGTGTCGTTTTGACATTAATCAATTAATTAAGAGGTGAAAATTGTGATTTCGAAACCAGATAAAAATAAAATCCGCCAAAAACGCCACCGTCGCGTTCGCGGTAAACTCTCTGGAACTGCTGATCGCCCACGTTTGAACGTTTTCCGTTCTAATACAGGCATCTACGCTCAAGTTATTGATGACGTAGCGGGTGTAACGCTCGCAAGTGCATCAACTCTTGATAAAGAAGTTTCTAAAGGAACTAAAACAGAACAAGCCGTTGTTGTCGGTAAACTTGTTGCTGAACGCGCAGTAGCTAAAGGTATTTCTGAAGTGGTGTTTGACCGCGGTGGATATCTCTATCACGGACGTGTTAAAGCTTTGGCTGACTCAGCTCGTGAAAACGGATTGAAATTCTAATAGGGAGGACACTTAATAATGGCATTTAAAGATAATGCAGTTGAACTTGAAGAACGCGTTGTTGCTATCAACCGTGTTACAAAAGTTGTTAAAGGTGGACGTCGTCTCCGCTTTGCTGCTCTTGTAGTTGTTGGTGATCGTAATGGTCGTGTAGGTTTTGGTACTGGTAAAGCTCAAGAAGTACCAGAAGCTATTCGTAAAGCTGTTGAAGACGCTAAGAAAAACTTAATCGAAGTACCTATGGTTGGTACAACAATTCCTCACGAAGTTCGTTCAGAATTCGGTGGAGCTAAAGTATTGTTGAAACCTGCTGTAGAAGGTGCTGGGGTTGCCGCTGGTGGTGCTGTACGTGCCGTCATTGAATTGGCAGGTGTTGCAGATGTTACATCTAAATCACTTGGTTCAAACACTCCAATCAACATTGTTCGTGCAACTGTTGAAGGTTTGAAACAACTTAAACGTGCAGAAGACGTTGCTGCTCTTCGCGGTGTTTCAGTTTCTGATTTAGCTTAAGAAAGGGGATAATAATGGCTCAAATTAAAATTACTTTGACTAAGTCTCCAATCGGACGCATTCCCGCACAACGCAAAACAGTTGCTGCTCTTGGACTTGGTAAATTGAATAGTTCAGTTGTCAAAGAAGATACACCAGCTATTCGTGGAATGGTTACTGCAGTTTCACACTTGGTAACTGTTGAAGATGTTAAATAATTAACATAATAATTTTAAGTTTAAGTCGCGGAGAAACCTCTTGCGACTTAAACTAGATATAGTATAGGCGAGTTTCTATGGGGAGTCCTTTCCCCTCATAGAGGCGCTAGCATTTTACAAATAAGGAGAAAATTAATAATGAAACTTCATGAACTTAAACCAGCAGAAGGTTCTCGTAAAGTACGTAACCGTGTAGGTCGTGGTACTTCATCTGGTAATGGTAAAACAGCTGGACGTGGTCAAAAAGGTCAAAAAGCTCGTAGCGGTGGTAAAGTACGTCTTGGTTTTGAAGGTGGACAAACTCCATTGTTCCGTCGTATGCCAAAACGTGGTTTCTTGAACGTCAACGCTAAAGAATACGCTCTTGTAAACCTTGACCAACTTAACGTCTTTGAAGATGGTACTGAAGTAACTCCAGTTGTTCTTAAAGAAGCTGGAATTATCCGTGCTGAAAAATCAGGTGTAAAAGTTCTTGGTAATGGCGAATTGACTAAAAAATTGACTGTCAAAGCAGCTAAATTCTCAAAATCTGCTGAAGCAGCTATCACTGCAAAAGGTGGTTCAATCGAAGTCATCTAATGAGGAGGACTTAGTATGTTCTTTAAATTACTTAAAGATGCACTAAAGGTAAAAAATGTTAGAAATAAAATTTTCTTTACACTTTTTATCATCTTGGTTTTCCGCATTGGAACACATATTACCGTGCCAGGTATCAATGCGAAAAGTCTTGAACAATTAGGGGAGCTTCCCTTCTTAAATATGTTGAACCTTGTTTCTGGTAATGCTATGAGCAATTTCTCTGTATTTTCTATGGGTGTTAGCCCATATATCACAGCATCTATCATCGTTCAACTGTTGCAAATGGATATCTTACCTAAATTTGTTGAATGGAGTAAACAAGGTGAAGTAGGACGCCGTAAGCTTAATCAAGCAACGCGCTATATTTCACTCGTCCTAGCTTTCGTTCAATCTATTGGTATTACAGCAGGATTTAATACTCTTTCAAATATTTCATTGGTATCAACACCAAATGTTAAGACTTATCTTCTCATTGGTGCCTTGTTAACAACAGGTAGTATGATTGTGACATGGCTTGGTGAGCAAATCACCGACAAAGGTTTTGGTAATGGTGTCTCAATGATTATCTTTGCAGGTATCATTTCATCGATTCCAAATGCTATCTCAACAATTTATGAAGATTTCTTTGTGAATGTACGTTCAAGTGATTTATTATCTTCATACATCTTTGTAGCTTTGTTGGTTGTGGCAGTATTGGCAATTGTATTTTTTACAACCTTTGTTCAACAAGCAGAATACAAAATTCCAATTCAATATACAAAACTTGTTCAAGGTGCGCCTACAAGTTCTTACCTTCCTTTAAAAATTAATCCGGCCGGCGTCATTCCCGTTATCTTTGCTAGCTCGATTACAACAATTCCAAGTACGATTATTCCGTTGATTTCAAATGGAAAAGACATTCCTTGGTTAACTACTCTAGAATCATTCTTGAATTACCAAACACCAAGCGGTATGGTAGTTTACGCGGTGCTAATTATTTTATTCTCATTCTTCTATACTTTTGTGCAAGTTAATCCTGAAAAAACAGCAGAAAACTTACAAAAAGGTGCGTCATATATTCCTAGTGTTCGACCTGGACGTGAAACAGAAGAATACATGTCTTCACTCTTGAAGAAATTAGCTACTGTGGGTTCAATTTTCTTGGCGTTTATTTCATTAACACCAATTATCGCTCAACAAGCAATGAACCTATCTAGCAGTATTGCTCTTGGAGGAACAAGCTTACTTATCTTGATTTCAACCGGTATTGAAGGTATGAAACAACTTGAAGGCTATCTTTTGAAGAGACAGTATGTTGGTTTTATGAACACAGCAGAATAGAATACAGGTTGACCTAGTCAACCTTTCTATTTTGTTTTTGAATAAGTTTAGCACTACGGTGTTAAATTTATTTAAAAATAAAATAAGGAGACTATCATGAATCTTTTAATCATGGGTTTACCCGGTGCTGGTAAAGGAACTCAAGCAGCAAAAATTGTTGAAAAATTTGGTGTAGCTCATATTTCTACTGGAGATATGTTCCGCGCTGCAATGGCAAATAAAACTGAAATGGGTGTCCTTGCAAAATCATTCATTGACAAAGGTGAACTTGTACCCGATGAAGTTACTAACGGCATCGTTAAAGAACGTTTAGCACAAGATGACATCGCAGGAAAAGGCTTTTTGCTTGATGGCTATCCACGTACTATCGAACAAGCACACGCTTTAGATGAAACACTTAACAACTTGGAGCTTAAATTAGATGGTGTGATTAACATTGAAGTTAACCCAGAATCACTTATTGAGCGTTTAAGTGGTCGTATTATCAACCGTAAAACTGGCGAAACTTTCCACAAAGTATTCAATCCACCAGTTGGTGACTACAATGAAGATGATTTCTACCAACGTGAAGACGACAAACCTGAAACTGTAAAACGCCGTCTTGATGTTAATATCGCTCAAGGTGCACCAATCATTGAACATTACCGCAAAGCAGGTATTGTCTTTGATATTCAAGGTAATCAAGACATTGATGATGTTTTTGCAGATATTGTTAAAGCTATCTCATCATTAAAATAATTTAAGAATTTTCTACTTGCATAAGTAGAAAAGACATGATATAATAGGCTAGTCTGGCTTATAATTGTTACCTCTGTGTTCAGAGGACATCAAATCGAAATTTAGGGGGTACTTTTGCGTGGCAAAAGAAGATGTGATTGAAATTGAAGGTAAAGTTGTTGAGACGATGCCTAATGCAATGTTTACTGTTGAGTTAGAAAATGGACACCAAATCTTGGCAACTGTATCAGGAAAGATCCGTAAAAACTACATTCGTATTTTGGTAGGTGACCGTGTTACTGTTGAAATGAGTCCGTACGATTTGACACGTGGACGCATCACATACCGCTTTAAATAATCGAAATAATTGGAGGGATTAAAAAATGAAGGTAAGACCATCAGTCAAACCAATTTGCGAATACTGTAAAGTTATTCGTCGTAACGGTCGTGTTATGGTAATTTGTCCATCAAATCCAAAACACAAACAACGTCAAGGATAATTATAGAAAGGAGAAAAAATGGCTCGTATTGCTGGAGTTGATATTCCAAATGAAAAACGTGTAGTAATTTCACTTACTTATGTGTATGGTATCGGTCTTGCTACTTCTAAGAAAATCTTAGCTGCAGCTGGTGTTTCAGAAGATATCCGTGTTAAAGATTTAACATCAGACCAAGAAGATGCTATCCGTCGTGAAGTTGATGCAATTAAAGTTGAAGGTGACCTTCGTCGTGAAGTAAACTTGAACATCAAACGTTTGATGGAAATCGGTTCATATCGTGGTATCCGTCACCGTCGTGGACTTCCTGTCCGTGGACAAAACACTAAAAATAACGCTCGCACTCGTAAAGGTAAAGCTGTTGCGATTGCAGGTAAGAAAAAATAAAATAGGAGGTAAAAAAATTGGCTAAACCAACACGTAAACGTCGTGTGAAAAAGAACATCGAATCTGGTGTTGCTCATATTCACGCTACATTCAATAACACTATTGTTATGATTACAGATGTGCATGGTAATGCAATTGCTTGGTCATCAGCTGGTGCTCTTGGATTCAAAGGTTCTCGTAAATCTACTCCATTCGCTGCACAAATGGCCGCTGAAGCTGCTGCAAAATCTGCACAAGAACATGGTCTTAAAACCGTTGAAGTTACTGTAAAAGGTCCTGGTTCAGGTCGTGAGTCTGCTATTCGTGCTCTTGCTGCTGCTGGTCTTGAAGTGACTTCAATTCGTGACGTTACTCCTGTGCCACATAATGGTGCTCGTCCTCCAAAACGTCGTCGTGTGTAATCGTAATTGTTAATAGTACACAAGATTCGTTTCGAGGGAGTATAATAAATGATTGAGTTTGAAAAACCAATAATAACAAAAATTGATGAAAATAAAGATTACGGTAGATTTGTCATTGAACCACTTGAACGTGGCTATGGGACAACTCTAGGTAATTCTCTTCGTCGTGTACTCTTGTCTTCACTCCCAGGTGCGGCAGTAACATCAATTAAAATTGATGGAGTACTCCACGAATTTGACACTATTCCAGGTGTACGCGAAGATGTTATGCAAATCATCCTTAATATTAAAGGACTTGCAGTAAAATCTTATGTTGATGATGAAAAAATTATCGAACTTGACGTTGAAGGTCCAGCAGAAGTTACTGCGGGAGATATTTTAACAGATAGCGATGTCGAAATCGTCAACCCTGACCACTATCTCTTTACAATCGCTGAAGGACACAGTTTAAAAGCTACAATGACTATCGCTAAAAACCGTGGTTATGTCCCAGCAGAAGGTAACAAAAAAGAAGATGCTCCAGTGGGAACATTGGCTGTAGATTCAATCTACACACCAGTGAAAAAAGTTAATTATCAAGTTGAACCTGCTCGTGTAGGTAGCAATGATGGCTTTGATAAATTAACACTCGAAATCATGACAAATGGCACAATTATTCCTGAAGATGCTTTAGGTCTTTCTGCTCGTGTCTTGATCGAACACTTGAACCTCTTTACTGACCTTACAGAAGTGGCTAAAAACACTGATGTAATGAAAGAAACTGAGAAAGTGAACGATGAGAAAGTGCTGGACCGTACCATCGAAGAACTTGATTTGTCAGTTCGCTCATACAACTGTCTTAAACGTGCAGGTATTAATACCGTATTTGATTTAACAGAAAAAACTGAGCCCGAAATGATGAAAGTCCGTAACCTTGGTCGTAAGAGCCTTGAAGAAGTCAAAGTTAAACTTGCTGATCTTGGACTAGGACTCAAAAATGATAAATAATATAGGAGGATAAAATGGCTTACCGTAAACTAGGACGCACTAGCTCACAACGTAAAGCAATGCTTCGTGATTTGACAACAGATCTTTTGATTAACGAATCTATTGTAACAACAGAAGCTCGTGCTAAAGAAATCCGTAAAACAGTTGAAAAAATGATTACTTTAGGTAAACGCGGTGATCTTCATGCTCGTCGTCAAGCAGCTGCTTTCGTACGTAATGAAATTGCATCTGAAAACTTTGATGAAGCTACTGAGAAATACACTTCACAAACAGCTCTTCAAAAACTTTTTGATGAAATCGCACCTCGTTATGCAGAACGCAACGGTGGATACACTCGTATTCTTAAAACAGAACCTCGCCGTGGTGATGCTGCTCCAATGGCAATCATTGAATTAGTATAATTTTTATCAATTTTGTTGAGTGTTATGATGATGGAACTAAAAAGTTCTTAGTCTAGCTCTGGTCTACCGCTAGGGTTTTTCCTAGCGGGAACACTCATCATATTGGTGTTTTTAGTAACGCTTGTTTACGAAATGTCTCTAGATTAGAAACACTTCGTAAGCAGGCGTTTTTGGGTTTTTTGCTCTTTGTCAACCGTAGTGGGTGCCAGAGTTAACTTCTAGCGAGAACAACATTTGTTCTTGCTTTTTTGATGTTTAACGTGAGGTAAATGCGTTTTTTCTTACTTTTGTGGATGGTGAAAAAACTATTTTGCAAAGGAAAAGCTAAATTATTTTGAAATTTATATAGTTTTTAGGTATACGGAGCCACTATTTTACCACAAATGCGATGTATGATTATAATAGCCGTAAAACGCATTCTAATGGCTAAATTCAGCCCTATAAAATTTATTAAAGAAAAGTACTGTAAACTATAAAAATAGCTATTTACGGTAAATAAAACGCTTCTGATGCTTGAAGTGTTCAAAAATGAAATTAGTCACTTGAGTGTATCAAAAAACATCTCAGAGAGAGATAATTGTAATTACCATAACAACAATTAGAAGGAGTCTGATACGCAAGACTATTACACACCAAAAGGGGACCATTTAACACTAGCAGACTCTATAAATATTGAACGTTGACTCAAAGAAGGTCACTCTAATCGTGAAATCGCTAGAAAATTAACTAAAGCTTCTCAAACCATTAACAACGAAGCCAAGCTGGGACAAGTTAGACAACAGGTACGTAGAAGGCAATTGGAGGTTTATTACTCAGCTGACTTTGCTTAGGAAGGCTATGAGAATAACCGTAAGCATTCTGTTAAGAAAACCTCTCTGACTCAGAAGCTTAAAGAACAGATTGTTCACTACCTCAAACAGAAATACTCGCCTGAAATGATGGTCAAAGCAAAGGGAGTTCCTGTTTCTATTTCAACAATCTATTACTGGATTCATCATGGGCAGTTAGGAGTGAGCAAAGCCAGCCTTGTTTTATCCTCGAAAAGTGAAAGCTAAGAAGAAGCAAGCTAGTCCTGACTTTAAGCCTGTCGGAAACTCTATTGAAGAACGACCAGCGAGTATCAACAAGCGTGAGAACGTAGATGATTTTGAGATTGATACCGTGATTCAGACACGGGAAAAAACAAGTGTCGGTTGACACTAGGCGATAGAAAGAATCGCTATCAAATCATTCGCCTAGCAGACATTTTGACCTTGAGAATATTTATTATGCACACCCCTATTCGTTTTGGGAGAGGGGAACGAATGAGAACTACAACAGACTTACTAGGCGTTGGTTACCTAAAGGAAGTAAAAAAGCGATGTAACAATAAGTCATATTTATTGAATACTGGGGTAAAAACTATCCCAAAAAGTGCTTGCTTATCAATCTCCTAGAGAGTTTTTATAAAATATAACTTTCACTTGAAATTTGGTTTTCAAGTGAAAGTTATATTTTAATCAAAAAATTTTCTAAAAGTAGTTGACAGTTTATCTTAAGTTTAGTATACTAGTTGAGCTGTCGTAAGAGAGCAGGAGTCAGGCTTACAGAAAATCTAAAAAAGAAGTTGACAAAGTAAGTTTGAGATGATACACTAATATAGCTGTTGTCCGAGATGTTCAGCAGTAATCAGATTGAAACAGATTTGAAAAAAACTTTAAAAAAGTAGTTGACAAGCTGTTTTAGATTTGATAGAATATAGAAGTTGTCTCACGAGAGACAAAGACCTTTGAAAACTGAACAAGACGAACCAAACGTGCGGGTTGAGAAATCGACCTGTTAAGAAATAAATCTGTCAGTGACAGAATGAGAACAAGATTAAATGAGAGTTTGATCCTGGCTCAGGACGAACGCTGGCGGCGTGCCTAATACATGCAAGTAGAACGCTGACTACTTTAGCTTGCTAGAGTAGAAGGAGTTGCGAACGGGTGAGTAACGCGTAGGTAACCTGCCTACTAGCGGGGGATAACTATTGGAAACGATAGCTAATACCGCATAACAGTGTTTAACACATGTTAGATGCTTGAAAGATGCAATTGCATCACTAGTAGATGGACCTGCGTTGTATTAGCTAGTTGGTGGGGTAACGGCCCACCAAGGCGACGATACATAGCCGACCTGAGAGGGTGATCGGCCACACTGGGACTGAGACACGGCCCAGACTCCTACGGGAGGCAGCAGTAGGGAATCTTCGGCAATGGGGGCAACCCTGACCGAGCAACGCCGCGTGAGTGAAGAAGGTTTTCGGATCGTAAAGCTCTGTTGTAAGAGAAGAACGTGTGTGAGAGTGGAAAGTTCACACAGTGACGGTAACTTACCAGAAAGGGACGGCTAACTACGTGCCAGCAGCCGCGGTAATACGTAGGTCCCGAGCGTTGTCCGGATTTATTGGGCGTAAAGCGAGCGCAGGCGGTTTAATAAGTCTGAAGTTAAAGGCAGTGGCTTAACCATTGTTCGCTTTGGAAACTGTTAAACTTGAGTGCAGAAGGGGAGAGTGGAATTCCATGTGTAGCGGTGAAATGCGTAGATATATGGAGGAACACCGGTGGCGAAAGCGGCTCTCTGGTCTGTAACTGACGCTGAGGCTCGAAAGCGTGGGGAGCAAACAGGATTAGATACCCTGGTAGTCCACGCCGTAAACGATGAGTGCTAGGTGTTAGGCCCTTTCCGGGGCTTAGTGCCGCAGCTAACGCATTAAGCACTCCGCCTGGGGAGTACGACCGCAAGGTTGAAACTCAAAGGAATTGACGGGGGCCCGCACAAGCGGTGGAGCATGTGGTTTAATTCGAAGCAACGCGAAGAACCTTACCAGGTCTTGACATCCCGATGCTATTTCTAGAGATAGAAAGTTTCTTCGGAACATCGGTGACAGGTGGTGCATGGTTGTCGTCAGCTCGTGTCGTGAGATGTTGGGTTAAGTCCCGCAACGAGCGCAACCCCTATTGTTAGTTGCCATCATTTAGTTGGGCACTCTAGCGAGACTGCCGGTAATAAACCGGAGGAAGGTGGGGATGACGTCAAATCATCATGCCCCTTATGACCTGGGCTACACACGTGCTACAATGGTTGGTACAACGAGTCGCAAGTCGGTGACGGCAAGCAAATCTCTTAAAGCCAATCTCAGTTCGGATTGTAGGCTGCAACTCGCCTACATGAAGTCGGAATCGCTAGTAATCGCGGATCAGCACGCCGCGGTGAATACGTTCCCGGGCCTTGTACACACCGCCCGTCACACCACGAGAGTTTGTAACACCCGAAGTCGGTGAGGTAACCATTTAGGAGCCAGCCGCCTAAGGTGGGATAGATGATTGGGGTGAAGTCGTAACAAGGTAGCCGTATCGGAAGGTGCGGCTGGATCACCTCCTTTCTAAGGAAAAACGGAAGCACGTTTGGTAGTCTTGTTTAGTTTTGAGAGGTCTTGTGGGGCCTTAGCTCAGCTGGGAGAGCGCCTGCTTTGCACGCAGGAGGTCAGCGGTTCGATCCCGCTAGGCTCCATTGAATCGAAAGATTCAAAGTGATTGTCCATTGAAAATTGAATATCTATATCAAATTCCACAATTAGAAATAATTGTAGAAAGTAACAAGAAATAAACCGAAACGCTGTGATTTAATGAGTTTAAGGTCAATAGACCAAAATAAGGTTAAGTTAATAAGGGCGCACGGTGGATGCCTTGGCACTAGAAGCCGATGAAGGACGTGACTAACGACGAAATGCTTTGGGGAGTTGTAAGTAAACATTGATCCAGAGATGTCCGAATGGGGGAACCCGGCATGTGAAGCATGTCACTCATTACTGTTAAGGTAATGAAGAGGAAGACGCAGTGAACTGAAACATCTAAGTAGCTGCAGGAAGAGAAAGCAAACGCGATTGCCTTAGTAGCGGCGAGCGAAACGGCAAGAGGGCAAACCGATGTGTTTACACATCGGGGTTGTAGGACTGCGTTGTGGGACGCAAGATTATAGAAGAATTACCTGGGAAGGTAAGCCAAAGAGAGTAATAGCCTCGTAATCGAAATAATCTTAAACCCTAGCAGTATCCTGAGTACGGCGAGACACGAGAAATCTCGTCGGAATCCGGGAGGACCATCTCCCAACCCTAAATACTCTCTAGTGACCGATAGTGAACCAGTACCGTGAGGGAAAGGTGAAAAGCACCCCGGGAGGGGAGTGAAATAGAACCTGAAACCGTGTGCCTACAACAAGTTCGAGCCCGTTAATGGGTGAGAGCGTGCCTTTTGTAGAATGAACCGGCGAGTTACGATATGATGCGAGGTTAAGTTGAAGAGACGGAGCCGTAGGGAAACCGAGTCTTAATAGGGCGCTTTAGTATCATGTCGTAGACCCGAAACCATGTGACCTACCCATGAGCAGGGTGAAGGTGAGGTAAAACTCACTGGAGGCCCGAACCAGGGCACGTTGAAAAGTGCTTGGATGACTTGTGGGTAGCGGAGAAA